>JBAZHU010000082.1:0-6920 GCA_041652215.1 Methanoregula sp.
TAAAGCCCCCGCACGCTTGAGGCATCCTCTATTGAGATGATGATGCATTACCTGTACACAAAGATCGCGGAAAGTATCAATTACGGGTAATACCGAGGCAGTGCAAAGGGGGCAATCATGGTACCGGAAAAAACATTTCCACCATGCAGAAAAATCAGAAATGTATCGTAAGGTTTTTGGGGCTTTGTTTTTAGCTCCCGCACCCGCACGCTTGAAATCTCCTTTAAAAAAATGAGAATTGAGATGGATCGTTCATCTCCCCAAGACTCTAGGACAGGATCATCTGCCGGTTTTTCCAGTACATGAGGATCTCGAAACCAGCGTACACTAGGATGGTGACGATCCCGGCAATAACCAGCGCCGGGATAAGTGCCGATCCCTCCGTTGCCGGCACCGCAGCACCCGGCTGGAGGGACCCGGAGAGGGAACTTACCGGTCCATACGATACCACCACAAACGGCTGTACCAGGATCGCAGCACATGTCACGACAAAGAGCCCGCAGAGCGTTGCGTATTTTAACAGCATCGCCCGTAGATCCGCGCCTGAGTTCATCTTCGGCGCGACAATAAAGACCTGGTTCTTGAGCCGGTATACTTTCATCTTCTTGCCTTTGACACTGTACCGGGTATTCGCGATCTCGATGAGTCCGGCGTTCCTGAGATTTTCCACATGGTATTTTGCCGCATTGGTGGAGAGGTCCAGCCGGGACGCGATATCGGACAGCTTCATCGGCCCTTCGGTCGAGAGCAGTTGCATGAGCTCCCCGGCATTCTGGTGGGATATTGCCTTTACGATGTTCTGTGCTTTTTCCTGGCCCGGTTCAAGGAGGATAATCTCTTCCTCCGCAGCGACCGGTCCCAGCATGGTATCTGTTCCTGACTCCCCATCCATTCTATCCCTTCCCTGTTTCCCCACACCCGTGGGGTTCCGGTTCAGGCATGGACCATCACACCCGACCCCGGGCTCACTCTTCTTATATCCCGTTAGTCGATTGCACGCTATATATGCATCCATGACTGAAAAAATTCTTTCACTTATCGGGGATCGGCAATTCCCACTGTGTGTCGTGGTATAGAATACGAATTCCCCGCAGATCAATCTCCCGGTACAGCGAGACAAGCGATCATTGAGAGGAGAGAATGGAGCGCTTTTGTTTTAAGTGATGAGATGGTGTGCGACAGGAGTGACCGGATTTCTGGTGTCAGGGAAAACGGATGACGGCCATTCGAAACCTGGGGAGAATCAAATTGGGCCCGGTCATTTTTTCCGAAGAGTGATCCAAACATGCATTATCCGAGTTACCGGTTACCTGTTTTTTTTTCGCTCCATTCAGACATTTCTTGTGCAGAGGTGTTACTCTCAACGTGCCAGATACTGGCACATGTTTATGGTCTCACGCGCTTTTTATAGACGACGTTAACAGAAAATTTTTTTTCACTGTTCCGGCAGCCCTGCATACCGTACAGGGATCTGCCCGGTTTTTTTCCGGTTTTCCCCCTCAAGCGCTCGTGCGATCTCTATCAAAGGAATAAACATCCCGGACGCGAACGTGATCTATAGGATGAGAAACAGGGTACCGTTGTCCGCATTCGAGTGAAAAATGAAGACTGGTACCTTATACCCGGTGGCGATAAAATGGACCTGATTCTCTATGCTGCATACCTTCTTCCGCTCCTGTTCATGGTGATCTTTATCGGGAGGATTAACACCAAATTTTTCCTGTTCGTCATATGGGGTTTTATCGCGGCAGTACCGGTCTATTTCCTCGAACCTGTCTTTTTCCAGACCGCACAAAACGAGATCCCGACAGCACTTTTCTCCATTACGCTTTCACCCGTCATCGAGGAATTTTTCAAGGCCCTGCCCATTCTCGTTCTTGCCCTGATCGGGAGCCGGCAGCAGGATCGGGATATCCTCCTGTATGCCATTGCCTCGGGGATCGGGTTCTCCATCATCGAGACCGGCCTGCTGCCCACGCAGGACCTTGCCGTCATTCTCACCCACTCTTTCTCAACGGCCCTTATGCACGGGTGCACGTGCGGGATCATCGGTTACGGCATTGTCATCGCCGGGCATTTCGACCGGCGGGCACTTCCCGCACTCATCCTGGGATTTTTCACGCTGGCGGTAACGATCCACGCGATCTATAACCTGCTGGGCAGTGCGTACTTTGGCCTTGCCGGGATCTGCATCGACCTGATCTTCCCCGTCTTCCTCTTCTTTGCCCTGCTCCTGTGTTACCACGTCGACCTCCCGTCCCTGTTCCGCCACCGGGCGGTTGCGTAAGGGTACACAGGCAAGTAAACGGCGTTCAATCTCCGGTACCGCCCCCCTTTGCATATCAGGCCGGCTGCACGGGTGTTCCCTGCTTCGCGATATAATCGAGCAGGCCGAGGGTGAGGAGGGCAATGGAGGCAATCATAACCGGGCCGACGATACTCAGGAGATCATAGACGGATAAGACTTTTTCAGCGACCGGCAGGGTGATGGTCCATGACGGATAGTAGAGAAAAAGCGTTTCCCGCAGGCCGTACAAGATAGAGAACAGGCATCGCGCACAGACACCAGCCCAGAGCAGGGGATACCGGAAAAACCCGTGGCTGATTGTTACGGCAATAAGTTGTTCGGCGATAATATACTGGATAAGCAGCATCGCCGTCCGGATGGTAAGACCATACGTGGCGATCATAATCAGCGGGATGATTAAAAACAGCACGAGCAGGAGCCCTGAAAACACGGGAGAAACCGGTTCTTTTTTTCCCTCAATCTGGAATCCTGCGATAAAAAAGAGCATGAACCCGAAAAACGAGAGTTCGGCGACACTGGTAAAGACAAACTGCCGGCCGAGCAAGGTCGACAGCGGGATTAGGGAACTAAGATACCAGAGGATTGTAGCAAGCCCGTATTCCCCGAACGCAAATGCCGCAAGCAGCAGGATCACGCGGCCGGACCAGAATCGGTACGCATACAGGCAGACGCCCATGCAGAAAAAGGCCGTCGCTGCTTCCATACTGTTGCCGATGAGACGGTACAGCGGCAGCGGGATTGCCACGATAAGCACGGCAAAAATTACAGAGAATACGACAATCCCCCAAAGGAAGTATCTCACTGTGCCGGGCAGGGTGATGAACGGGCTGTAACCGCCAGCGTCATCGTGCATTGGTGTACCGGTTCGGTTCATGGAGTATATAGGCTGCGGTCACCGGGGCCGGTCCGGTGCGGGGGGTCAGGTGCCCTGTTGTTCTTTCGGGTTTGCCGGTGAAGTCTCGGACAACAGGAACTCCGGGCTTGTTCCCGGTAATGGCAGGCCGGGTGCATCGGGCGGCGTACCGGTACCGCACGTGACAGTCCTTTCCCGCCGGGTACTGTTGTGCATCCCATAGAGGACATAGAACGCGAGGCCGATGCACAGCCAGAGAACAAACATGAGATGGGCCAGGTGGTTGAGGTTAAAGATCAGGAACGCACAGGTTCCGACACAGAGCAGGGGAATGACAGGAACACACGGGCAGGAGAAGGGCCGGACAAGATCCGGCCGCTGTACCCGCAGGAGGAGAATGCCGATCGCAACAATCGCAAAGGCCACAAGCGTGCCCATGTTGACCAGCTCTGCAACGATTGCAAGAGGAAAGAACCCGGCGACGCATGCAGTAAACAGGCCGGTAACAATGATTACTTTAGTCGGGGTCTGGGTCTTTGTGCTGACTTCCGAGAAGAATGCCGGCATAAGACCGTCACGGGACATGGCAAAGAAGATCCGGCTCTGCCCGAAGAGCATGACAAGAATAACCGAGGTCATGCCACAGAGTGCACCGACCGAAACGATTGCTGCTCCCCACGATATACCGATCCGCCCGAGGGCAAAGGCAATCGGGGCGTTGATAGCGTCCGGCCCGGCAAGTTCCGCAAACGGTACGATGCCGGTCAGGATCACACCGAGCACAATATAAAGGACGATGCAGATCGCAAGAGATCCGATAAGCCCGAGGGGAAGGCTCTTTTTGGGATCTTTTGTCTCCTCGGCAGCCGTGACCACGGCATCGAATCCGGTAAAGGCAAAAAATATAATGGCCGCACCCGAGAACACGCCAACCCATCCGGCAGGAGGCATAATGGGCGTCCAGTTTGCCGGGTTGATAGAGAACAGGCCAAGCACGATAAAGAGGATGATGACGGCAATCTTGATAGTAACGATGACGGCATTTGTCCGTGCGCTGCTTTTTGCTCCCTTTATTAAGAGAAGAGTGAGGCACAGGACAATACCTATTGCGGGCAGGTTGACAATTCCCCCGTCCATGCCCGGCGGGGCGATGAGGGCAGGAGGGAGGCTGATCCCGATTGACCTAAGGAGGGCATTGAGATACCCGGACCAGCCGATTGCCACAGCGGATACCGCGAGGCCATATTCAAGGATAAGATCCCAGCCGATAATCCAGGCCCAGATTTCGCCGAGCGTGATGTAGCAGTACGTATAAGCGCTTCCCGCAATCGGGATCATGGCGGCAAATTCTGCATAACAGAGAGCAGCAAAAAGGCAGGAGATACCGGCAACGAGAAACGAGAGCCAGAGCGCGTTACCGGCATGCAGTCCCGCGACAATGCCGGACAGGACAAATATCCCCATGCCGATGATCGCCCCGATACCGAGCATGACAAGGTCAAACGTGGTGAGGGTTCGCTTGAGCGAACGGTCGTCGTTTTTATCGGACAACGGCTCGATCTGTTTTTTTTTGAAAATGGCGTGGTTAAGGAAAGATCCTGTATTCATGTGCTGCCTCATTTAGTGCAAATTTTACCTGAATGCCGGCAGAAGAAAGCCCGGTAACTGTACTTCCGTTCCGGTTTTTATAAAGAAACTGATAAATGAAAAAATTATTTCACTTAAAATTGCCCTGATTTTTAAAATACGGCTGGAATGGGTGCAAATATTATTTCACTTATCGCCGTGTTTATGCAGTAACGGGACTGAAAGGATCTCCTATGCATGAGTATATCCGGTGGCACATGCCGGAGCCGGGTGTGACCGTATGCCGGTTGCCGGAAAGGATGCAAAATGAGCGGGAGCCGGTTCCCGGTTACAGCGGGGTGAGCGCGGCATGATTGGCGGATTTCCGGTGGATGCATCTGTCGCGGTCAACCTGCTGCTGAGTATCGGCATCGTCCTTGTCAGTATATGGGGATATTTCAGGATCAAAAAGATCACACCGCTGTATTTCGGGTTTGCCTACACCCTGTTTGCCATCTCCCACTTTATCCTTCTCACCGGGGGAAACGATGTTCCCGGCGCGATATTTTTTGTTCTGCGGACCGGCGGGTATGCCTTCGTCACGATAGGCCTCTTTGCGCTCCTCAACGATATCATCCACCGGCAGGAGGCGGAAAAGGAACTGCGCGAGAGCAGGAAACGGCTCGCGGCAACTTTTGACCAAGCCGCTGTCGGGATTGCCGAGATTCTTCCCGGCGGGCGCATCGTACAGGTTAACCGGCGTTTCTGCGATATCCTGGGATACCCGGATCCCGAGCTCGGCAACATTGCGCTCCAGACCCTGGTAGCCGCGGATGACCGGCGGGATACCTGTCATGCAATCTCCGGTGTCATGCGGGGGGACATTCCCGGGTATACCGGTGAAGTTCGGTGCGTTAAGAAGGACGGCTCGTCGGTCTGGGGAGAACTTTTTATCACTCTTGTACGGGGTACCGGGGAAACGCCGTGTTACTGCATCCTCATTCTCGAAGATATTTCTGCGCGCAAAACGGCAGAGGCGGCGCTTGCCCGGCTCAACGGCCGGCTGGAGGAACGCGTCCTTGAACGGACATCTGAGCTTGCACAGGCAAACGAGGCGCTTATCGCTGAAGTCTGCCAGCGCTCCATTGCGGAGGAACGCCTCTGCCAGACCCTGCACGAAAAAGAGGTACTCATAAAGGAGATCCACCACCGGGTAAAAAACAATCTCCAGGTCATCGTAAGCCTCCTGTACCTCCAGTCCCGGCAGACGGAGGATCCCGCCTGCGTTGCTGCCCTCCTGGACAGCCAGACCCGGATCAAGTCCATGGCACTCATCCACGAGAACCTGTACCAGTCCGGCGATCTGATGTCCATCGATTTTGACCGGTATCTCCGGAACCTTTCCGGCAACCTCATGGTGGCCTATGGCGTCGACCGTTCCGGTATCCGGGTGATCACCGATGCGCGGGATCTCGCGGTCAATGTTACGGCTGCCATTCCCCTTGGCCTGATCGCAAACGAACTGATCTCAAATGCGCTCAAGTACGCGTTTACCGGAAGGGATGGCGGGGAGATCACGATGCGCGGAACGAGGGAACCATCCCGGATCACGCTCTCTATAACAGATAACGGGCGGGGGATCCCGGAAGGGTTTGACTGGGAACATGCGGACTCGCTCGGGTTCAATCTTGTCCGGATGCTGGTGCGGCAACTGAGGGGAACTATCACGCTCGACCGCACAAACGGGACAACATTTATCGTCACCATTCCGTATGGGGGAGACCTGAAATGAACGAGATAAAGCCGAAAATTCTGATTGTCGAGGATGAACTGATTGTTGCAGAGAACCTGCGGCTCGTGCTCACCGGCATGGGATATGAGGTTCCTCAGCCGGCGGGAAGCAGCGGGGAAGCACTGGATCTGGCCGCTGAAATCCGCCCGGATCTGATCCTGATGGATATCGTGCTTGAAGGCTCCCCGATGGACGGGATAGAGACCGCAAAAAAGATCGGGCAGTGCATGGATGTCCCGGTGATCTTTGTCACTGCTTATTCGGATACAAAAACTCTCATGCGGGTGAAGGGCACGGAGCCGTATGCGTATATTCTCAAACCGTTCAACGAGCGGGAACTCTCGTTTGCCATCGAACTGGCCCTTCACCGGTCCTGTCTTGACCAGGAGATTAAAAAGCGC
>JBAZHU010000083.1:0-6911 GCA_041652215.1 Methanoregula sp.
CCACGTTAATATTGATCCACGCACACCAGAAGAGAAGGTGGATCACGTCCCAGAACCCGGCGAACGGCGCCTGGTAATACGAAGTATCGGGGGTATCAAACGCAAGAATGCGCAGGTACTGCATTCCATCCACACTTGCAAAGGGAACGATCAAAAATTCAAAGAAGCCGATTGGCGAGAGCATCGTCCCGACAGCGGTCTTTACGGCCACACCGTCATAATACTCAACACCCATGAACCCGCTGGTCTGGTTGCTGCTGTAATCCGCCGGCCAGGCGGCAAGCGTGAGCGTGTAATCGGTGGCAATCCCGTCTTTTGCGGTCGTCAGGGCAACCGTATCCCCGGGTTTTGTCGTATTGAGAATTGCAGACACATCTGCCCGGCTGGCAACCGGCTCCCCGTTGATCGCCGTAACAACAGAACCCTGCGCCACGCTCGCATTATCCGCCGGATACCCTTTATAGATCCCGTGGATCGCCGGCTGGGTGGCCGGCACCACCATGCCAAACACCAGGATCAGCAGCACAAAGCAGGAGAAACCCACAACAAGATTGTTCGTGATCCCGGCGCCGAACATACGTATCTTGGGCATGCCTTTTTTCTGTTCGAGCTCTTCTTCATCCGGCTCGACAAAGAACCCGATTGGAATCACGGCAAGGAGCACACCCATGCCCCGGACCTTGATATCCTCAACCCGGCAGAGAATCGCGTGCCCGAACTCGTGTATCACGATGGTCAGGAAAAACGCGAACCAGACCGCAAACGTAGACGGGACGTAATCGTTGATACCGGGAAGCAAAAGGATGTTCTGCGGTTCGTAGATCCCGGTCGGCTCGGGTTTGAGCATCAGCGTGTACCGGATCGAGAGAAAGAGCATTACCGTGATAAAGACCGAGACGATGATGACCGCGATGACACCGATCGTCCCGTAAATTCTGAAAAATGTGCGCAGTGCGGTAAATTTATCGAAAAACCTGACCCGGGTGGTCTTGATTGCCATGATCGGGCCGTAGAACACAATATGGTCGGCCCAGATTTTCCGGGAATGAATATAATACGCAACAAGTGCGTAGATCGCCACAAGGGCGATCAAGAGGGGGATCCAGTCCATCCATATGTGTTGGACTGGGGAACCACATAAAAGAATGGTGGCTAAAAAATTATTCAAACCCGCAATAATTTCATGTCTGGATAAATGCCGAGAGGCTGCTCTGGGATTTTTTTCCCATCATCGTGCTCACGGTCTTCCAGCTCTTCCGGGCAATCGGCGGTGGTGCGCGGTGTTCGTCAATATACGTGGAGAGATACGCGATGGTGATCGGATCTGACGGGTACCCGCTGCCGATCTCACCATATTTTTTTGCGAGCTTGGTAATTTCCCGGTCCCGGGTGACTTTCGCAATGATACTTGCAGCAGAAACAATCGGATAGGTATCGTCCGCGTGGTGCTCCGATACGATCTCGCACGCGATATCAAGATGGCTCTTTACGGTTTCCGCGTACCGGAGCGGGTTGACATCGCACGCATCAACATACGCGGTATCGGGAGCAAGTTTTCTGATTACCTGCGCATGTGCCCGGGCAACACAGGCATTCATCGTCATCTCGCGCCGGATGGCGTCAATCTCCTCTGCGGGGATGACGACGGTCGCGACCCGGCACCGTTTTTTTATGAGGGGAAAAAGCCGCTCCCGTTCTGCCGGTGTGAGTTGTTTTGAATCCTTCACACCAAGATCAGAAAAAACGTCTGCGGATCGCGCCCCTACCGCAGCGACTACCATCGGCCCCAGCACCGATCCTTTCCCTGCTTCGTCGACTCCGCAGATCACAGGGTTAGGTTTATGCGCAAATTATTTCAAGGGAGATGATGGTAACCGGTAGTCATGTATATTATTATCGTGGGGCTCGGCGGCATCGGACGAAGCCTTGTCAAGCAGGCGGTCGAACACGGCAACAACGTTGTTGTCATCGACCATGAAGAGGCCCGGTGCAGCGAGATTTTAGAGCACTACGATATCCTTGCCATCACCGGTAACGCTACCGACAAGTCCACGCTTGAAGAGGCAGGTATCGACCGGACCGATGCGTTTGTTGCGACCACGAGCGACGATGCGGTCAACCTCATGACCTGCTGGCTTGCAAAACGCTTCCACGTACCAACCGTGGTCGCGATCGTCAACCAGACCGCCCACTCGGAATTTTTCAAGGAAGTCGGGGTCAGGATCAGCGAGAACCCGGACGATCTCGTGGCATCGCGCCTGTATTACTGGACAGAGAACCCCCGTCTCCAGCAGCTCGCCTCGATCCCCGGCGGCAGCATCTTTGAAATAGTGGCTGAAGAAAATGCCCCTATCGTCGGCCACGAGATACGCGAACTCAAGGTCAAGGACTTTGTTTTTATCGCTATACGAAGAGAAGGCGGCACGCTGATTATCCCCAGCGGCAACGTGCGGATCCAGCCCGGCGATATCTTCACGGTATTTACCAAAAAAGAGGCCGAGGACGATTGCCTCAGGCTCTTAAACAAACAATTAAAAAAATCAGCGTAGTGAGGCGGCAAGCGCCCCGAGTTCCACGAGCAGTTTCGGGTTGGCCTTCAATAACTCTTTTACCAGCGTGAGCGTGGAGAACTCCTTTAAGTCCAGCTTTGAGACCGAGTGGACGATCGTGTTGAGTTTCTCGTCAGACTGCTTGATCAAGTATTCCTTGATGAGGTAGTTACGCTCGATTCCTTTACCCATCTTTGAGGCACGCCATTCACGGTCGTAGGCCATGAGCGCTTTTTTGGAAGTGTCGCCCTTTGCAATGCAGTCGGCAGCAACGGTCGCCGCAAGCTTGCCGGTATACATCGCGTTGTAGATACCGCCACCCGTGAGGGGATCGACTACCCGGGCTGCGTCACCGGCAAGGATCAGGCCGTCAGCCACCGTGCACTCCAGCGGCCGGCAGACCGAGACGCCGCCGACAATGCATTCAATGGTTTTCCCGTGCGGGAATTTCTGCTTCACGAACCTGTCGAGATAATCCTTTGCCCGGTGCCCTTTGCCGCTCTTTTTCCCGGAGATGCCGATACCGACATTTGCAGTACGCTTTCCCTTCGGGAACACCCAGAGGTAGCCTTCGGGTGCGACCTCGTTACCGAGATAGAAGATCGTGGCACGGGGATTGATGTCGATGTCGGCCATGACGTACTGGACCGAACTCATAATCTCCCTGACCGGGACGGTCGTATCGATACCGCACCATTTGCCAAACTTTGACTCGACACCGTCGGCCGCGATCACGACCTCCGCGCTGACCTTGGTAGTAGTCCCGCAGGACTCGATCTGCGCGCCCTTTACCCGGCCGTCATGCACCAGCGGTGCCGAAGCACGTGTCTTTACATAGACCTCCGCCCCGGCCTCTGCCGCCTGCCAGACCAGTTCCCGGTCAAAGACCTTGCGGTCGAGGATGTACCCGACTTTTCCCCCGGCCATGGAGGACTCAAGCGTCATCTCAAAGCCGTCCGGTGCAACAATACCGGCACCGTCCATATCCGCAGAGATCCAGCGCGGGTCGGGCTCCATAAACTCGGCAAGTGCTTCTTTCCCGATCCCTTCCGCACAGCGGACGGGCACACCGATGGCAGGACGCTTTTCGACAAGGCAGGCAGTAAGTCCTTTTTCTACCGCCGTCTTTGCGGCAAGCGCCCCGGCCGGGCCACCGCCGATGACCAGCACATCGTATTTACTTTTCATGCACGACCTCCAGCGCACCAAGGGGACAAACCTTGGCGCAGATACCGCAGCTCGTACAGTTCTCTTCAACAGAAAGGTATGCGTCGATCAGTTCAAGTGCACCTTCAGGGCAGACTGACACACAGCATCCGCAATACCCGCAGATATCCCGGTGTACGTTGAGCATTCTAGTGAACATATTGGAGGCCGGTTTCATTAATCTTTACGGACAGACCCGGACTGGCAGATCCGGTTTTGCCGGCTGAAAACTGCATACGACCCTGCACATAGCAGGGGCGGGTGATTTTCCCGGTGCCGCACCCCTCCCTGCCCGCTTTTCAGGAGTCACACAAGAGAAAAGGTACCGTACTTCCCGCCACCGCCCGGGTGGAGGGTCACGCGGTTCTCTCTTAACGCAGCGATGGCTCCTGCAACCTTCGGGTGTACGGCCCGGATCTCCGGTACCGGGATCGTAAGGAGCACATCGATCTCGTTTCCGAATGCTGCAATGAACGTAGCATAGATCGCACGGCATTTTTTCGTAGATGGTGACGAGACCCCTTCCACGGTCTGGATGATCTGGCCAAGCGGGACGAGGTGAAGGTACGGCGGGCGCGAACCGGGAGTGCCGCGTGAAAGTTCCCGGGCACGATCATAGACCCCTTTCTTGATAAGTCCACCATCGGCCGGGCATCGCCAGTTGTGCTGCTGCGCCTGTCCGGGCGTATACTGGGTAAAGCAGCGGACGCAGGCGGTGCGGTTGTATTTCCCTTCTTCCGGGAAAAAGCCGGCGTTTGCCTCGATGGCGCCGGCCCTGATACGGTCAAGCACGCCCCGGACAGAAAACTTCCCGTCGAGCCGTATCCGGTTGAACTCCCGGCCGATCTTCTCCGGCTGCGGGCTGTGGGCATCAGAGTCTGAAAGGAACGGAACACCGGCGAAATCCGGGATGCCCGCGCCGTACGAACTGTCTGCCGAAAGCCCCAGTTCGACGAGATCGATCTTCTCGCCGCCATAGCAGCCGGCAACTGAATCGTGGTACGCAAAGAGCGCGGTCCATGGTGTGAACGCATGGGCCGGGCCGATGAGCGCCCCCACCTCGTGTGCCCTCTTTGCAATCTCTTCCCCGGAAAGGTACACGTGCGGGCGCCCGTTCGTGCCGATGCATTTGCTGTGGGGTTGTAAGAGCTCGCGGAGCTGGGTAAACTGCCCGAAATCCTCGGCAAGGATCAGGTGATGGACCCGGTGCTCGTCCTCCACCTCACCGGTCGGGACAATACAGATGCCGGCCTCGTTTACCAGGAACGGTTCCCATTCTTTCTGCCAGGCCGGGTGCAGGGCGTCACCGGTGCCAAGAACCTGAATTCCCTTGGTTACGCAGACCGTGACCAGTTTTTCTGGACGCATCGCGCCCGATACTGCCATGGAGTAGGGGGAGTGGATATGCAAATCGGCATTTGCCAGCATGAGTACCTTTGATTTCACCTTTCAAGGATATAAGGGAATAAGAGCGCACGTAATTGCCGGGCAAAAAGGGTATGTCCGGCGGGCATCCTCACAGGTACTCGTTGCGCTTCCTTGGGATGGGCGTGTCTTTTTTCCAGAGTTTGATATCCCGGGCCCGATCAAAATAAAATTTTGACTCTTCCGGCTTTCCGAGTTCCTTTAAACAGATGCCGATATGGTTCCAGGTATCCATACTGTTGGGCAGGATATTGACCACCATCTTGAAGGTCTCGACAGCAGCATCAAGATACCTGTTATTCATCTGCATGACACCCATCTGCTCGAGCGTCTCTCCCAGTTCATAGAGAGTCTCAGCATTTCCCGGGGCAAGTTCAACAGCCCGCAAAAACGATTTGAGCGCCTCTTCATAGTCGCCCAGCATCCGGTAACAGATCCCCCGGTCGTTCCAGACATAGGAAAGTTTCTCGTCAATTTCGAGTGCACGGTCAAACGCCGCTATAGCATCCCGGTAATTGCATTTGCGGGCGTAGAGGTTGACACCTTCCCGGTACTGCGCCGCAGCCTTACCAAGAATCCAGTTGATCAAGCCGCCGGAGGCAGGAGCCGCTTCGGCAGATGCACCGGGGGGCAGGAGTGAGACTTCGGCAGGCTCCGCATCTTCGATGCTGACATCCTTAAATGTCGAGGTAACATCACGGACGATACTTGCTGCTGCGATAAAATCCCCGTGGTTATCAAAGACCGGCAGCGCTTTCATCCAGAGCGTCCACTCCGTCCCATCCGCTTTCTTTGCCCGGGTAACGGCAACCACCGGCCCGTTTTTCTCCCTGCTGATGACCATGTACCGGGACTTTCTTATCTCATCGTCTGAAGTGAAGATAAGATCGACAAGCATCTTCTGGCGCCTGCCAAAAAAGGGCTCGACGTATGCGAAATTTCCCTTGTCCTGCATAGATTGAGAAGAAACTCCCGTCAGGTGCTCCATGGCGGTATTCCATGCCATCACATTTCCTTCCGGGTCAATGGCAAACGCTGCATCGAGGGTAAAATTGATCAGGTCGGCGACAATCTTCCGGGACAGGCCTTTTGCTTTTCCCATGAACCGCTGGTCGACTGCATGCCGGATCATCCGTTGCAGTTCAACAAACGGCATGTCCATGTCTTCGCCTTTTTTTAAGAAAAAATTGGCACCATTGTTGAGCGCAGATATTGCCGCATTTTCCCGTCCGACACCGGTAAAGATGATCACCGGTGTAACATTGCCCTTACCCCGGATGATCTTTAAAAACTCAATGCCATTGATCTCCGGCAGATCGTAGTCAAGAACGATGGCATCGAAACTGTCCTTCTGGAGAATCTCAAGTGCATCCTTGGAGGAGATGACCGGTTTGACTGAAATCTCGTGGGATCGCTCCAGCACCTGCTGGGTCACTTCCAGAATCGCAGGATCATCGTCAACAACCAGTACGGAGAGCATACCGATCCACCCGTGTTTTGTATATTTCTGTAATGTATATTCAGGATGGCATATCCTTATAAAACAAACGGATTTGCATCGCATGAGGGATGAAACGGACCGTAGGTTACACCTTCAGGGCGGGCGCAGGAACCACCCGGTGCCTGCCGCGAGAGAGAAAAAGGATACGGATACTACCCGGAATGCGAGGCTGGCAGGATACAGATGAAAAAATCGGGCTCTGTAGAATGCCTTTTTCATACTACGCAGAC
>JBAZHU010000084.1:0-6868 GCA_041652215.1 Methanoregula sp.
TTCATAGAGAGAAAAACGGGATCCCGCACATGACACTCCTGCCATTTTAGGATAACAGGGGTTGAGGTCCCCGGTCGCACGCCCACACGGGATGCCCACCGATGGTTCAGATGCCCTCTTTAAAAACCGGCACTATTGCAAACCTCTTTTAAAAATAAGTGACCCCCGAAGAAATTCCAGGGGGATTCAATAATGCTCGGGGGCCAGGAATCCTCGCCTTTGCCCACGCACGCTTAGGCACCCCAAAATTGCGATACCTGTGCTGGCATGCGACTGGCGCCCCGTTCCCCTCGGGGAACAAAGTGGCGTGAGAGGGGGGCTGCGTGGTATAAAAGTGGTTTTCTACAGTGCCATGAAGGCAACAATTCCAAAAAATATCGTGCATATCCTTCCAGCGGGCACAATAATAAGATAGAGATATTTTCCCGCATATTCTCCCGCAATCAGGAAATGACGCGCAAGCAAGGGGAAGATCAGATTTTAAAAAATATGCCTCAAATAAGAGCCTGTTTGTAAAGGACTATCCAAAAAAATCGATGATTGATAGATTCACACGAAATTTGCAATCGTCGCAAAATCTTCCAGGTAGAGTTCTTCCGGCCGGCTCTGGAGAATCTCGCCCGGCAGTGCATCAATAACACGCATTGCCCATTCGTGGTCAAGGATCCCCGAAGATCCCCGGAGGCCGTTTCGTACCGTCTTTCGCCGGTGGGTAAAAAGGGCGAGCACCACATTCGCGTACCGTTTTTTGTCGTCAACACCGAAGATCGGCGGGCGGGGGAAGATCTTCACGACCATTGAGTGCACCTGCGGTTGTGGCGAGAAGCACGAGGGCGGGAGCGTAAAGCACCGCTGGACAGCCGCATACGTCTGCACCATAATCGAGAGCCGACCGCAGTTCTTTGTCCCTGCCGGGGCCACCATCCTCTCAGCAAACTCCTGCTGGTACATCAGCACCGCCACTTTAAAGCCGATATCGAGGAGCCGGAAGGTAATCTTCGATGAAACCGAGTAGGGAAGGTTGGAAACCACCATCTCAAAGGGTGGGAGATCGCACCGGGTCGCATCGCCGTGCGTTACCGTGAGCGTCCCTTTCTGTATCTCCTCACAAAAAAGATCGGCCAGCTCTTCGCAGAGCTGCCCGTCAAGTTCCACCGCGTGGACAATGGCACCGCGTTCGAGCAGGGCCCGGGTCAGCGCCCCGTTCCCCGGCCCGACTTCAAGGACGGTCTTTCCCTTCACGTCTTCAAGATCCGCGATCCGGTTTATCGCGTTCTTGTCGATAAGAAAATGCTGGTCGTGACGGGCTTTCATTTTGTTGTGAAGAGATGGTACTTGACGTCCTTGTCCTGCAGTTCTTCCATGATCCGCGCCTGGATCATCTTCTCCGGGTGGGGAATCGACTTTATCCGTGTGGAGATATCCGCGAAATTCTCAAAGGGTTTTTTGTTCCGGGCTTCGAGCACTTCCCACATCAGTTTCTTCCCGATGCCGGGCAGCAGGTGAAGCATGTGGAGCTTAGGCGTAATCGAGATTGCCTTGTTAAAGAACGCGACAAAATCCTGTTGCCGCTCGGTCACGACCTGTTCGATCATAAACGGCAGTTCGCCCTTTGCGGTAGGGGTTAGCTCTTCGTAGCCGATCCGGCGCTTTACGCGCTCGATCTTGTCCCGCTCGGAGTCGCCGATGTAGACCTTGTCGTGGAGGTTGATGACGATGCCGGGTTTGGGAATTAACTCAAGCAGTTTAAACTGTTCGAGTCCCATTGCCTGGACGACAGGTTCACGCTTAAACTGGGGGCGCGGGTCTTCGACATGCCCTTTCATGAGCACATCCAGTACGATCGCGTTGACCTCTTTTTTCTCGGCCTTCAAGATGAACACCTCAGAAGTGTGCCATGACAAGGTCGATAATAGAATCTATCTCTTCCGGAGCGAGCGTATACCGCTCCTTTGCGAAGATCGCCCGCACTTCATCCCGGCTCTTGGGCATAATATTTGCGATACGGTAAGCGATCTCCGGCTTCATCTTCTCAAGCTTGAGGAGTTTGTCCACGAGTTCCTTGGATTTCTCGGGTGTGGTCTTTGCAAGCTGATTGGCATGATCCATACACCGCCTGAATTCATAGGACATCTCCTTCTCGGCAGCGATCCTCTCTGATTCCACGCCCAGAAGAACCGCGCGGAGTTCAGGGAGCGTAACCTTCTCTTCGCTAAGAATACCCTTCACTTTCATGCCAATCACCTGTCATTGAGTTTACTTTTGTGCTTTTAGATGTTGCGGTCGTGCAATGACCGTCTTTTCCGCATTGCCGTCATGAATGGAAAGCATCCATGCCCGGCCGCGTTTACCAATCACGGTGCCCGTAAGCCCGTGGAAGCGGCGGTGCGGCATTCCTTTCTGGACGCTTGAGTTCACGACAATGTGAACCTTGTCGCCAACCTCAAACTTCTGGATAACGGAGGTGACTGGCGGCAGCCCGCGCTGTCTTAAATCTTTCTTGAATTTATACCGTGTTTTCTTTCTGGGTCCATTGTGGTGTGCCATTTAATCTCCCTCCTTTGGTCCTTCTACCTGCACGACATCAAGACTGGTGACGTGCGCCGATCTATTCAGGATCTCGGCAATACTCGGGATGGTCCTTCCCTGATCACCTGATACGAGTTCCTTGATGTAGAGGCCGGCTTCGCCAAGGACTTCAAGGACAAACTTTCCGTCCTCCTCCCCTACACACTCGATATCGAGGACTTTACGCTCCCGGACCTTATCGGCTCTCCGGTGAGCGACCCGTACAGGCGTGCGCTGCTGTATTGTGACGCCTTTTAAGGCTTTCAGGGCATTTGCGAGTTCTTCCGCAGATAATTCCCCTTCGACCTCGACCAGGATCCTGTATTTTTTATGCGCTTTGCTTGATTTAAGGGTTTCCACATCCGCACGGTCGCTCCAGTGCGTGATCGCAACAGAAACCCGTCCATCTGCCGTCCGGTTGATCTCTGATTCAAGGGTGGCAAGATCCATCGTACGCTTTCTGGGCTCGACAACTTCAAGGATAAACGGCCGGCCGGTCCCCACGCACCGGGCATCGATATCCTCCCTGCCGGCCCCGTGCAGCACCGCATCCTCCGCATCGAAGAGTTCGATAACGGGTCGGCCGATCAGTTCTTCAACCGAATCCAGGTACTGCTTGCCGGTATAGTTGCATTTCTCGCATCCGGCACCCTTGCAGGCCCGGCAGTTCCAGTGGGTCTGCGGAATGCCGCGCTCGAACTTCTGGTACCTCCCGTAGAAGAAGAGCGAGCTTACCTGGATATCGACCATCCCGGACGCCGGGTCGAGCAGGGCGATGATATCGGGCCTCTTGAAGTCCACGACCTTTCCCGTGAGCGCCGACACGGCTTTTCCAACTTCCCGGTTCACCTCTGACTTGAACGGTTCGGGTTCGCCAAGGGACAAGTCGCTCCAGACCATCTCCTCGTTCTCGGCCACGAGGGGCGGGACCCGGCAGCCGACCAGAAAGGTCGCGTACTCGTGACCTTCCATCGCTGCAACCACTTTTTTTGCCCATCCGGGCACCGCGTCAAAGAAGTTGCCGCAGATCCAGCAGGTGCCCGAGAAACGCTCGTACGGCTGGTTTGCAGCCAGTGCCCGTGCAATCATGAGCCCCCGGCCCCGTTCATCGTTCGTGAGACCGTGCGAGCGCTTGCCAAAGAACCGTCCCAGGCAGTGATCGCAGCATTCCCCGTACGCGAGGATCTTTTCGACCTGTTCGTTTATTTCCATCCGTTTTTCCTCCGGTCGATCTCGTTTGAGATCACCGTAATCGTATGATCAGCGTGCAGGCAGACCGGCCCCACCGAATACCGTGGAGCGTCCTTTGCGAGCGTCTCCTCGGTCTCCGAAAAATTCTGGTGATCCGAAAGCAGGAAGGCATCCGGCACGGAATTAACCGTGCGGATATCGGTGCCCGTCTCGTCCAGCACGGCAAACACGTGCTCCGTAAAGAGACGTTCAAGGCCGCCGTTTCTAACATAGACCCCGGGCGCCGCTTCACGGAACTCGCTCCCGCAGGGGATGGAAAGCGCCTTTTTGGTGAGCGCCCCGGCACTCCGTTCATCTGGCGAGAGCGAGCGGATCTCGCTTCCCTTAAACAGCACAGTCTTTGGCGCTTTTGGCCCGCCGAGGAGGACAAGGTAACAGTCCACGTCGCGGCGCAGATCGTGCGAGAGAAAGAGCGAGGCATTCACGCACCGGCAGAGCACATCCATGCGCCCTGCCCCGGGGAGATCGTTTAAGGAATAGTCCCCGTCAGTACGGGCAAGATGCCCGACAATAGCAAACGAGGTCATTTCACTGCATTCCAGAGAAGCGTTTCATCAGGCGCTGCATATTGAATTTCCCGCCGCTTCCCATGCCCTTAAGGCCTTTAAGGGTCTTGTGCATCATCTTGTAGTATTTCAAAAGTTCCCGCACTTCCTCAGGAGTGCCGCCGGCTCCCCGGGCGATCCGCTGCATCCGTGAACTGTTGATAAGCGCGGGGTCGTCGAGCTCCTTTGGCGACATTGAGTCCATGAGGATCCGGTACCGCACCATTTTCGTGCTCGTGACATCATAGACGCCCTCAGGAAGCTGCATGTTCCCCATCGGGAGCATGTTCATGATCTGCTTTAAGGGGCCCATCTTGTTGAGGGCTTCGAGCTGCTTGTACATGTCGCGGAGGGTAAACTTGCCCTTCATCATCGCTTCCATGTCGATCTCGCCAGCCATCTGGGCTTCCTGGGCTTTTTCCATCAGCGCCTGGAGATCACCCATCCCGAGAAGCCGGGAGATAAAGCCGTTCGCATCGAAGCGTTCGAGATCCTCGATGGTCTCCCCGGCGCCGATAAAGACGATCCCGCTCTTTGTCTCGGCAACGGCCGAGAGGGCGCCGCCGCCTTTTGCGGTGCCGTCCATCTTGGTGATGATCACGCCGTCGATCCCGATCGCTTCGTGGAACCTTTTCGCCTGCTCGCTTGCCTGCTGGCCGAGCGCCGCATCAATCACGAGCCAGCGGTGACTGGCTTTCGTGATAACGTTTAAGTCAATGATCTCCTGTATCAGGTCGGGTTCGAGAGCGTGGCGTCCCTGCGTATCGACAATAATGACTTCCTGGTCTTTTATTGAGGCAAGCCCCTCTTTTACGATCTTCCTCGCATCGGTTGCCTTCGGGTCGCCAAAACAGGGGACGTTGATCTTCATGCAGAGAGTTGAGATCTGGTCGTAGGCACCGGGCCGGAACGTGTCGGCGCAAATCACGCCGACTTTCATGCCCTTCTTCTGGAAGTAGCGGGCGATCTTTGCGGTCGTCGTGGTCTTGCCGCTTCCCTGGAGACCGGCCATGAGGATGACCTGGGGCTCAAGTTTCAAATCTGCTGTGGCATAGACCAGCCGGACGAGTTCCTGGTAGACGATCCGGAGGACATGTTCGCGGACATTGGTGTTCTTGGGGAGATCCTCGTCAAGCGACCGGGTCCGGATCGCCTTTGAGAGTTCCATGACGAGCTTGACGTTCACATCCGCCGAGATAAGAGCACGCTGGAGGTTTTTTACCAGTTCGTCGACTGCCGCCCGGTCGACCACCGCTTTCCCGGCGAGTTTCTTGAGAGCGTCCTTGAGCGAGCCGGAAAGATTGTCCATCATCATGAACCACTCCCGAGAAGTTCTTCAACAACCGCACCGGGTTCAAAGGGCATAATATCCTCGTAGGCCTGCCCGGTACCGATAAAGAGCAGGGGTTTTCCGATGGTGTGGGCGATCGAGATCGCCGCCCCGCCCCGGGAGTCCATATCGGCCTTGGTGAGCACAATCGCATCGGCCCCGACCGTCCGGTCAAATTCCGCAGCCCGGACAACCGCATCGTTCCCGGCAACGGCTTCATCGACATAGACAATGAGATCGGGTTTCATCACGCGCCGGATCTTATCGAGCTGACTCATCAGGTTCGACTTCGTGTGGAACCGGCCGGCAGTATCCGCGAGCACCACGTCGATCCTGTGGGCAAGGGCGTACTGCACGGTATCGAAGAGCACCGCCGAAGGATCGGCACCGGTCTGGTGCTCGATGACCTTGATACCGAGCCGTTCGGCGTGCACTCCGATCTGCTCGATGGCCCCGGCCCGGTAGGTATCGCCGGCCCCGATCACGACCGAGAAGCCCTGGTTCTTAAGAAACGAACCAATCTTTGCGACGGTCGTGGTCTTGCCGGTGCCATTTACCCCGGTAAAAAGAATCTTGACCGGACGCTCGTGGCTCCGGATATACGCGGGAAGATCCAGACCTTTGCCGAGCACATTTAAGAGGGCGGCTTTGAGAGCGCCCACAACGAGCGCATCGACCGATTCGCCGATCTTCCGGTGTTTTCCCACGAGCCCGGTACGGACATTTTCGATGATCGCATCGGTCACCGGCAGGGCAACATCGCTTTCGAGAAGCGTCATCTCCAGTTCCTCAAGAGCCCCGGCTACATCCTTTTCCGAGACGACAAGTTCACGGTCGATGATGAGGATCTTAACCTTGTCGGCAAGCGTCGGACTGTTCTTTAACGGGGCTTCCATTGAGGGGGCAGCATCTGTTTTCCCGGGACCGGGCTGTCCGACGGGGGCGGATACCGCAGCTTCCGCTGCTGCCCCGATGCTGCTGCCAAGCCGGTTCCGTGCGGCCTGAAGCCGTTCCCTGAGCCCCGAAAACATGTAAGAGAGATCCCCGGTTATTCTTCGTCGTCATCATGGTCGTGTGCATGATTGTGCACATGGCCGGCGTGACTCTCTGCTGCGGATGCCTGCTGGTATCCCTGTTCGAGCCGTTTTGCGATCTCGTTCATCTGGCCTTTGAG
>JBAZHU010000085.1:0-6865 GCA_041652215.1 Methanoregula sp.
CTGTTTTGCCGTGTTGGAGAGATCGGTCGCGTCGATAATGCTGGATTTGACAATCTTGAACTGGTTGAGTCCCGTATTGTCGATAACGACCTGGAGGTTGACATCGTCCCCGGGGGAAAACTCGTTTGTCCCCGCTATGTGGGCGTTTAATTCAGGGCTCCCGGCCATGTATTTTGTTCCGGCAAGTGCAGGGCCGACTGCTAGCACTGCAAGAATGATCGATACGAGGCACAGAATCCGCAGGGCGCTGATGTGGCGTCCCGAAAAATGGCTGCCCGTTCTCGCAGCATCCCTGTTACCGGGGATTATGTATCCGCTTGTTTCACTCATGCAGATCCTCGAAAATGTTTTTATAAATCTCAGTCCAGTTTGCAATTCTATCCATATATACTCCGCTCCCAACCTGTAATAGTGTCCTCGTAATTCCCCCGGTTCACGCAGGTTATACCGTGAATTTGCCTTCCCCCGGGGGATTTTTTGTGCACCGCACCACTAAAGGAGATCCGGTATCGGCCCGTAATATTCCCGTGGCATTCATTTTCCTGTCATTTTCCATTCTATTCGAGCGTGCGCCGGAAGGTGACGATGCCGAGAATGATCATCGCGGTTGAGAATATCAGCAGTGCGATAAGATCCATGCCGATCACGTTGAGGCCCTGGTTCTTCAGGATAATACTTCGCAGGGCATGAACCCCGTAATACTCAGGGTTAACCACGGTAATCCAGCGCAGCCAGCCTGGCATCCCGATCACCGGGTAAAAAGCCCCCGAGGTCATGAAGAGAATGAGGTTGAAAAACGCGATGACCGAAGAGTACTCCTGCTGCGATGAGAACCGGGAGGCAAAGGAGACCACCAGGCTTGTCACCCCGATACATGCGATCAGGATGACGAGTACCACCAGCATAAAATCCTGGATATTCTGGATGGCAATACCGGTGATCAGAATATCGATCCAGAAGATCGCAAACCCGGCAATGAACGCCCTGACGGTACCGCTTGAGATGATCCCAAAGACGATACTCGATCGCTTCACCGGCGTGACAAGATAGCCCTCGTGGATACCGTTCTCCCGGTCCTTGATGAGCGCAATCCCGCCACCGAACATGGTGGAGGTAAAGATGGCCATCATGATAACGCCCACGCCGAAGAACTGGAGGTACTTGATGTCCCCGTAGATCTTGTCGATAAGGACGGGATTGTGCGCCCCAAGACTCAGGAGCACCCTGTTTACCGCTGCCTCCACGAGCGGGGGCGTGATGGAATCGGCACTGTCGACATAGAGACGGATAGCGTTATTGTTGGTGACCGACGAGGGAAAGACGATCACGGCCGATAGTTTCCCGTTATCCAGGTCCTGTTTGGCCTGCGCTTCGTCTGCATAAATGGTGACGTCCAGCAGTTTTTCTGCGTCGGTCTGGCTGATATGGTTGAGCTGGTAGGCCGCGTCTGTGAAGAGCTGGGTGTCATTGTAGGGCGGAACCTCCTGCACGACACCGACCGGGATGTGGCTGATGGTGCCGCCCATTGCATTCCCGAAGATGACCAGGTACATGATGGGCATAAAGAGCGTCATCATGATGATGAACGGGTTACTCAGGAACTTCTTGAAATCCCGTTTGAAGATGGCAATGGCACTCCGCATCACGGGAACCGCCCCCCGTTGTTCGTTCCCTGCCCCTCTCCACTGTCCAGGCCCTTACCGGTCAGGTAAATGAAGATGTCTTCAAGCGAGGGGGACCGGATCGAGATTGAGATGATGGGAATCGCGTACTCCTCGAATACGGTAAGGATGGCGGGGATCACCCGGCTGCCGTTCGTGGCCGAGATGGTTACCGTATGCTCGACAACCGAGACCGCATTGACGAGATTGATTTTCCGAATTGCCTCTTCTGCCTGTGGATCCATGTGGTCGACGCCGATCTCGATCAGGTCGCCGGCCGGGATTAGTTTCCGAAGATTCTCCAGAGTGTCAAGGGCGATCAGGCGGCCTCGTTCCACAAAAGCGATCCGGCCGCAGAGTTTCTCGGCCTCATCCATATAGTGGGTCGTGAGAATGATCGTCGTGTGTTCCGCGTTGAGTTTCAGGATCTGCTGCCAGACCTCCCGACGGGCCTCGGGGTCGAGGCCGATGGTCGGTTCGTCAAGAAACAGGATGAGCGGCCGGTGGATAAAGGCCCTGACGATCTCGAGTTTGCGCTTCATGCCTCCCGAGAATGTCCTCACCGGCATAGAGGCCCGATCTGCAAGGCCGGCCATTTTTAAGAGTTCCCAGATCCGGTCCGGGAGGATGCTGTCCGGGACGTTTTCGAGTTTTCCGTAGAATTCGAGGTTATCGTACGCGGTCAGTTCGACATCGCTTGTGTAGTTCTGCGCGCAGACACCGATAATTTCCCGGATCTTCTCCGGGTCTTTGGTGATATCGTAATCGTTGACAAATGCCTGCCCCGAAGAAGGGGAGAGCAGGGTCGTGAGGATCCTGATAAGCGTGCTCTTTCCTGCGCCGTTTGCCCCGAGGAGGCCGAAGATCTCCCCTCTTTTTACCTCAAAGGTGACGTCGTTTACCGCAGTCACGGTCTTTGTCTTGCTCTTAAAGACCTTGGAGAGGTGTTCGATCCGGATAATGTCAGTTCCGTCAGCCGCGCCGCCCCAACCTGTGGCTGCCGGGGCCCCGGTGTATGGATGCCCGTCTTGTCCGTTTCCGTGCTCCCCGCTCATGTTACTATCTGTCGCTGGTATTTTCTCGTGACTGAACAGGTGCATCGTCGTCACCCCTGCTGGAGTTTTGCAAGGATCCGGTAGGAGTCTTCAAGTGCTGTACACAGTTCCCCGATATCATTGTCGTCGAGATTGGTCAGGTTCTCCTTGAGATCCTTCTTGAACCAGATGATCGATTGTTTGAGGAATTTTTTTCCCTTCTCTGTTATCGCGAGGTTGATCACCCGGCGATCTGCGGGATCGGGCTGACGCTCCACCAGGCCGTCAGCGATCATCATGTCGGCGAGCCGGGTCATGTACGGGCGGGAGATGTAGAGCCGGTTCCCGATCTCGGACATCGGCATCGTCCCGAATTTCATGAGCGCCCTGAGCAGGTGGTGTTGTGCAATCTGGACCCCGGTGACCGTGTGCTTGTACCGCATCACATTCTTGTAGTAGAGGGGGATGAGGGCAAGCAGCGCATCCGCAGCCCGGTCCCGGATATCTTCGGTCATAGTGTATAAACTCCTGAAGAATAGTTTTGCTGCTTAATAGTTTAATAAGTGAACTATTTTATCAGTGAATTACCTGGGAAGACCGATCGTTTGTCGTCTCCAGGGTGCAGGCAGGATACCCCGGAACATGGGGAAGGCATTCCGGGGTGTCCGGGCAAAAAGGGGGCAATCGTGACGCCGGTGTCACGTAATGTCATCAGTCACTATCAGGGAGACGATCAGCACCATCCCGAATGCAGTGATCGCAAGGCCGGCAAGCCGGTTGATCAGGTGCAGGCGCTCCCGTGTGAGGTAGTCCCGTATGGAACCCAGTGTCCCGCAGAGGAAGACCCACCAGCCTATCTCTCCGAGGAATACGCCGATTACAAAGACTGCGGGAGTGATCCAGGTACTCCCGCTGATCACCCCGCCGAATCCCGGGATAATGATAGCAAAGAAAAGAATCGTAAGCGGATTTGCAAGCGTGAAGGCAAACATTGTAGTAAAATCGGCGAGGTAAGATTCGTTTCCTGGTTTTGCAGATACTTCCTGTGGCGCGGCAAAGAAGATACGGAGGCCTACCGCAACGAGGGCCAGCCCGCCGAACAACCGGAAGAACCACTGTCGGGCGAGCAGGAAATCCGATATGAGTGCGAGGCCAAACGCCGTTACCGCTGCATAAAAGGCATCGGCTGTGGAGATCCCGAGGCCGGAAGCAATACCGTGCAGGCGTCCCTGCGCTATCGAGCGCTGGATGCACATGAACGCGATCGGCCCGACCGGCGCGGCAAGGACAATGCCGATGATGATGCCATGGATGAACAGTCCGGTCTCCACTTACATGCACCCTGCTGACTTGCCTTTTGCCGAAGTTAGTGTCACAGCAGGGCTGGCGCACGGGGCGTCTTTTGAAAAGCGGGCACGTATGGGCCGGATTTTTTGTTCCTGCACGGACATGTGTACCGTTATTTGTTGCATGTCCAGCCTCATCAATATGTTACCTGAGGGAAGCTGTTTTTGGGAACAGACCCTGTCCCGGGCACAGGTTTAGTCCAGGAGAAAGCGCCACGCAAGCCCGGCAATGCAGATCGCGGAACAGATAACGACGAGCGCGATATTGATCGTTTTTTCTCGCCCGGTCATATCTCCCCATAATGGCCGCTGTTTCTTTACGAGGTACCCGATGACAAGGCCGATTGCGGTGCCTGCCATGAGCCCGATAACGGTCACCATGGCAACGGACAGGAAATCAGTATACATGCAGTCTCTCCATCGTTGGTTTGCGCTGCCGGGATATAAATCACCGTGAGAGTATGCCTCTCCCGGCCCGGTAGATGCATCCTTAAAAAAAACAGGGGGAACCCTGAGGTTTTCCCTAAAAAAACCTGCGGATGTGACGGTATTGTATGATCGGTGTGAGGGTTTATTGTGATTTAACGTGAAATGATATAAGCATACGATCCCGGGTCTTTTCCGGGAAAGGAGAAAATACTATGATCTCACTGCGGTTTTACCGCATCTATGATATCGGCCGGGAGATCGATATCGACTGGCTGGAAAAGTCGCTGGCCAGGAATTATTTTACTGCCCGTACCAGTTTTGTCCGGGTCAAGCCGAAATCCATTATGATCGAGTCGTCCCCGCTCCTGATCCGGATGCTGCCGGTCACGGTGGAACGGGAGGGGCGTTCGTACGAGTTCTCCGCGGTCGCCCGAGTCTATGATATCGGGGTTATAAGCCTCTGTTTCATCTACGATGACGAGCAGGCAGACCACCGGGAACTCGAAGATATCGCGTTCCGGTTCGCCGGCCAGGAAGGGCTTTCGGATTTCTTCCTCCAGTACCTCAATACGCTGGGGGAGATCATCAAGCCGCATATCAAAAATTTTGCCATTGACCCGGACTTCTACGAGGATTACACGATCTACGTGACCGACAGGCGGGACGATTCGATCGACCCGGTGCCGCTGCTCCTCGGGGACCGGACCTGTGTGTCACCCCAGATCAGGGAGGATATCCTGAAAAATTCCCTCAGTTATTCAAACGAGGAGCTTGCGGTCATTTCCTGGGACTCTGCCCTGCTCTGCGGCCCCGAGAGCCCGACCGATCTGATCGATCTCATCGAGTTCGCGAACGTGCAGGTGCTCGAGCTGCGGTACTACGACCGGGAGCTTACCCGTGAGATGGCACGGATGTACGACGATATCGAGCATGCGGACCGGGTGTCCTGGTTTAACCGGGGCGGCCAGTACCATGCGATCATGAGACACCAGATGAAGATATCTGCGGAGATCTCGGAGACGATAGAAAAAGTCGACAACCTGATCAAGGTGACCGAGGACATCTACTACGCCCGGGTCTATGCGACGGCGCTCAAGATTCTTCGGAGCAGCCAGTGGAGCGAGAGTGTGAGCCGGAAGATTGCGGTGATCCGGGAGAATTACTCGATGCTTTCGGACGAGGTGAGAATCCAGCACTCGAATTTCCTTGAATGGGTGGTTATCATCCTTATCGCGTTTGAGATCGCCGTGATGCTCTGGGAGCGTGGGTTTGCGGGATAATGTCTTTGCACGCTATTTTCTTTAGGGAATAAATGAGGGACGCCCGGTTCCCTTTAACCTTTTTTTGGGTACCGGGTTCCCGTGTGCGTGAAACGAAGGGCAGGGAAACCTCCCCCGCCCTGTTTTCAGGTCTTTTTGTTCTCTGATGATTCCATGTGGTCGAGGACCCGGTCCCACATGACAAGGAGCCCGGGGATGACCACGTAGGCGAGCAGTCCTGCGCAGAGGAATGCTCCGGTGATGATGAGCTCGTTGTCCATCACCATCACCTTATGCGAGGGCCGGAACGCTGTCGGCCCAGGTTTCGATCCGGGTCCGGATGCCGTCGTCCTCGTAGGACGAGAGGGTGACCTGCTGCCGGGAGAAGTTCACGTAGAACAACTCCCCGTTGGGGTCATGGCATTTCAGGGTTGCCGAGTAGCTGTCGCCGTCCGAGTTGTGGGCCGGCGTGCCTGCATGGGCCGTGGTGTTTGCGGTGTCGGCGATGATCGCTGCGATGCCGGCATTGAATCCGGCGATCGAGTTGTACGTGTCTGCCGCTCTTCCGACGACGATTGCATCCTCGTCCTGGTACACGATTTTTGCCGTGTAGGTCTCACGGATCTTTTCTACGGGCGGGTGGTTTGCGCCCGAGGTCATATACGATACACACCCGAACGGATTGTTCAGGATAACGGACTGTACGATCGCGTTGAACGCACTGATGTCCGCGATGGGCTCCGCAAGTTTGCGGGCCGCGCTTTTCACATTTGTACTCTGTGTGAAGTCAGCCATTTTTTTCATTCCTCCTTTTTTTTCTTTGTCTCGGGGCGCCCGTTGACATACTATCATAGGAGTTGGGGGGATATAGTCTCAAAAAAGAAAATGAATCCGGGGCAGCAGCGTGACGGGTTTTTTATTTCAGCATGTCCGGGGCGTGCCTGTGGCGATCGGGGGCTTTTGCGGAGGGAAAAGATGAGCAATCTGATAGTAATAAAGGGATTTCTGCTTGCGCTTTATGGGGGATTGGTCGTGTACGCCGCGGTTCCTGTGATACGAACGATGCGAGGGCTACCTGCCATGATGGCCTCTCCGGGCCCGGGAGATCAGGGTCGGGATACACGGTCTTCCCGGGA
>JBAZHU010000086.1:0-6859 GCA_041652215.1 Methanoregula sp.
GCCCGGGTCGGAGCGGAACATCTGCGCTGCTCCTTCTGTTCCGGGTGTGTACGAGTACCGCACTTCAAGGAGGTTCTCGTGCCCGTGAAGTCCCTGGGTCCGGGACAGGTTATATGCAACGGCAACAGCCCATGCGGTGTCCTGCATGTCGAGGTAGACCGTACCGACAAGTCTCTGGTTGTCCTGCCGGACCATTATGTCGTTCTCAAACTTCTCAACTGCCTGCCGGGTAGGCCCGGCAGGTTTGCATCCGAAGAATTTTGGCATGGCTTGGTCCTCCTGTTTTTTTTAATGAAAAAATGTGGAAGAGGAGGAAATCCCCCTCTTACGTTGTGTGGATGTTGCTGCACCGGTAATGCCGGTTATGGCAGGATTGTTGTCCGTGTTGTTGCAATCTCCTTGCCACTGGCTGAATCGTAGATTTCGATATCTACAGGTTCACCGACTGCGGGTGCCATCGGTCCATATGATGTCACTGCGAACGCATCATCCCAGTTGATCTTCAGTTTATCACCGGGCTGTATCGTTTGAGAGGTAATACCAACAGTGTTTGTTGGCAGATACATAATCGTTGAACGATTAACTGTGTAACTCATGTCTTTGTAGGTTCCGGAAGGAATGTAGGTTTTGATCGTAATCGATGATCCACTGATTGTATCCCCGCCTTTGTGATCGATGATAATATCGTTCCCATTATGTGCTTCTGCACCGATACTGACTTGGGGCGCCTTTGGGGTACTCTGCCCAAGTCCCCCGGCAAACGCGGAGACGACCGCTGCAATGATAATGGTCACGACGAGCATCAGCATAACGCCCACGACAGGAGATACGGCAATATTTTTTCTTTCATTTGTTTGCATGATCACATCTCCACATTGACATCCTTGTCATAGATGGTCGTACCGGATTTCAGATCAATCAACTGGACATTGACGATGTCATTTCTCGTAAGCAGGTCTCCATTCTTGATGATCGGTGTTGCCTGGTTCTGATTATCTCCCGTACCCACCACCGTGTTGTCGGTATTGGCCTGGATTACATCTCCTGCTTTGAATACGTAATTCCCAAACCAGAGGGCAGTGTCATTATCGGCAAAACCAGTTCCTGTTGGATAACTTCCCGGTACTACCAGATAGGGGGAATTATAGTACTCCATCCCGGACCCTATAACCGCCATTGTAGTATAATTATATTGGGTATAGTGTTCTTTTGTGTTCAGCGAGGATAGGGTGTAATTGCTTGTCCCGGGTGTGTGGGCATCAGTATAGGTTTCTGCATCTGTTCCCCATACCGGTGCAACGGTCGACTGCATATTGTAAACACCGGACACATTTGCCCAGCTGGTCACGAGCTTAACGTTTCTTGTGTTGATCGGGTCACCGCCCAAATGTTTCATGGTGAAGATGGGGCCAGGGACACCGGACATCGCACCACCATCCCATGTTATGTGGCAGTCCAGCGTTGCCTGCGGTGCCCGCTCTTTCTGCGCTACAAGTCCCCCCGCAAAAGCGGAGACGACCGCTGCAATAATAATAGTCACGACGAGCATGAGCATGACGCCCACGACCGGCGAGACCGCGTGTTCATTCTGCTTTGTTTTCTGCATCTTCATAGAACTCCTCTGCACCGTTACCCGATGGCAGGCGCTCTGGTAGTACCTGTTTCGTTTCACGGAGAGCACCGTATCCTCCGGATAGCGACAGACAAATGTACTTTCTTTAATCCTATTTTAATTGATCATTTTTGTTTGCATTAAAACAAATACCCTTTTGTTATTGGACGAGTACTCATGTACAGCAGCAGGGGTCTTGCGGTCCGGGGGAAGGGGATGGCTGTCGTAGAGAAGGGATATCACAGGGAGAAGACCGGGATCATTATCTCTCTTCTCCTTCTTGCCGGCCTCATTGCCGGCACCTGCGGCTGCGTGCGGCTGGCGCAGCAGTCGATGGACAGCGGTAACGGAACGTCCCTTCAGCCGGATGTGACGGCATCTCACGGTGTCGTGCCGGTGGCGTCTGTGGCGCCGTCACGGGCCACAACCCCGGCCCAGAAAGTATCCGTGGTTACAACCGGATCCGGTCTCCAGGTCTACAATGCCGCGCCCGATGTCACCCCGGATCCCTACCCGGTCCAGCACGGCACCCGGATCAACCAGACCAGCCTCACGTCCCGGTACGTAACACCGGCATTTACCCGAACATATTCCCTTGGCGGTGCTCCGGTTGGGCTTGGGGTAAACGTCACAAAAGGCCCGTTTTTGATCTATTTTACCCTCAACCCGAAGGTCGACTGCCTCAGCGATCCGGACTCCTGCCGTGGCACCCTGGGTGTCCCGGTGAACCGGCCCTACTGCACGATCACGGTGACCGATAACCTGACGCACAAGGTTATTGCACAGGACGGGTATGCCCGGGAGTTCAGTTCGAACAAGACCGACCGGTCGATTACGATCTACGGGGCCGGTGATTATCTCATCACCCTCACCGGCAACTATCTCGACATCACCCTCTCGCTTGCAAGCGGCGATCCGACCCCGGTCCCGACAGCCGCACCCGCCGGGCAGGCCCCGACAACGGCAGTCCGGAGACCGGGTCTGTGGGGGCCGGGCGTATGAACGTCCGATCGTTTTTCACACGGGCCCGGGAAGGGTATGCCGGCTTCTCCAGCCGGCTGCGCACCGCAGTTCCCCAAAAGGAGGCAACCGTCCATGAAACGCCGGCTGTGCCACGCGAACCGGTGACATCCGGTCACGACCCGGCCCGCATGTACGCCCTCATATGCGGCCTGCCCGGCCGCATGGGCAACCGCACGCCGGCAGGAGATCTGATCATCGTCGGATCCGGTACAGCAGCAGCATCGACCGGTTACATTGCACTCTTTGCCTATATCCCGGTCGCTGCTATTGTCCTTTTTGGGATAGTTTCGCTTGCGTTCCTTCTCCTTACCGCAGCTGCAGTACGGTGCCGGTACCTTCATACCGTTTCCCCTAAAGATCCGGATCCTCCTGCCCCAGCGATGTCTCCCGCCGGTCCTTCACCCCGGCACCCGGGCCCGGAAACCGGCCAACCGGATCCGATCCCGGAAGCGCGGACTCCCGCAACCCTTGACGCATACTGGGTGGAATCCCCGTACGTCTTTGTAAAAATTATCCGCAAAGGCAACCTGGGGTTTACCTACACGGTTGTCGAACCCGCCATATCCGCCCGGGAACAGGTCGTGCTGCGGGAAACGTACGCCCACCTGCGCAAGATCATCATCTACGACGATCCCGATCATCCCCCGGCCCGGCAACTCGGTCAGGAATTTATCTCACAGATCATCCGCGTGTTTTATCCGGACGTGGCAGACGACCGGCTTGCCATCCTCTCCTATTACCTGCGGCGCGATCTCTCGGGCTTTGGCCCCCTTGAACCCCTCATGCAGGATCCGGCACTCGAAGATATCAGCTGCAATGGCGGGGACCTGCCGGTCTTTGTCTTCCACCGCACCTTTGGCAGCCTGCCCACGAGCGTCCGCTTCCTCGAAGAGGAACTCAACCAGGTTGTCCTCAGGCTTGCCCAGAAAGCCAACAAGCAGATCTCGCTCACCAACCCGATGGTCGATGCGACCCTGCCGGGAGGTTCAAGGGTACAGGTGACCTACAGCAACGTCGTCTCCCTGCGGGGAAGTTCCTTTACGATCCGGAAGTTCCGGGCCGAACCCATGACCCCGCTCGATCTCATCCGGTTTGGCACGTACAACGCAGAGATCCTCGCATTCCTCTGGCTGGTCATCGAGCACCGGCGCAGCCTCATCATCGCCGGGGGCACCGCGAGCGGCAAGACCTCCACCATGAATGCCATCTCCCTCTTTATCCCGCTGAATGCGAAGATCGTCTCATTGGAGGACACCCACGAAATCCAGCTCCCGCACAGCAACTGGCTTGCTACGCAGACCCGGGAGCTCAACACTCCCGGGGTGGCGGGAGATATCGATCTCTTCGCGCTCTTAAAATCCTCCATGCGGCAGCGGCCCGAGTACATCATCGTCGGGGAGGTACGGGGGCGCGAAGCCCAGACGCTCTTCCAGGCCATGAACACCGGGCACGCCACATTGTCGACTATCCATGCCGGGAGCGTCCAGGAAGCGATCAACCGGCTGACCCATGAACCCATCAGCGTTCCCCCGGTCATGTTCACGGCACTCGATCTCGTCATCAGCCAGTCCCTTTCCACGTACAGCAACAGCCGAATCCGCCGGTGTCTTGCCATTCATGAGATCAGCGTGGACAGCGAGGGTGCCATCGTCCCCCAAAAACTGTACGAGTGGGATATCCACACGGATACGTTTTGCAGGATCGCCGGCCGGTCCCGGGTACTTGACGAGATTGCAGCGATGCGGGGGTGGACGCCGGAGCAGGTGACTAAAGAACTCGAAAAGCGCGAGGAATTTCTTAAGGTTGCCCTGGACGTACCAACACCGGATATCCACGATCTTGCCCATGCGATCTACGATCTCGGGTGAACAGAGATGCCCATGCCCTCGTTTTTAGCCGGAGCCGGATCCTGGTGGGAGACGATCGAGATGACCGCGTTCGGTACGCATCTCGGTCAGGACCTGCTGGCCGCTCATGTTCCCCAGACCCCGGAGCAGTACCTCCGGACTGCCCGGGTCAACGTTGCCGCGTCCGGCGCCCTCTGGCTGGGATTTTTCCTGGTTGTCACGATCACCGGCTACGATTTCGGACTGTTTTCGTTTATTGCGCCGGCCCTGTTCTGGTGTCTCCTCCTCATCGCCCTGGTTCCCGGGTTATATCTCTGCCAGCTCTTTTATCCGGCACTGGTTGCGAGGGGAAGAAAGACCCGGATAGATCTCGAACTCCCGTACGCGGTCTCGTACATGCAGGCGCTTTCCACCACCATGTCGCCGTTTGCCGTGATCCGGCGTATCTACGAAGAGAAGGCAATGTTCGGCGAGATCTCCTGCGAGTTTGGCCAGATTACAAGGGACGTGGAACTGTTCGGGGACGACCTGATAACAGCCATGCGCAACCTCCAGCAGACGACCCCGTCTTCCCTCATGAGGGATTTTATCAACGACATGGGGATGGTTTTTGAAAGCGGTGGCGACATCACCGCGTACCTCGCGTCAAAAACCGACTATTTCCACGAACAGGCCCGGCGCGAGCTCGACATCGTCTTAAAGACGATCGAGATTATGGCAGAGGTCTATGTATCGGCGTTTGTCGCGGGCCCGATAGCGCTTATCATCATGATTGTCGCCCAAGGCATGACGAGCAAGGGAACCATGGCCTGGCTCCTGCCGTTCATGTACCTGTGCATACCGGCCGGCGCGATCCTCATGATCTGGATATTATCCATCATGCTCCCCCCGGAAAACCTTGAGATCACCCGGCGCGAGATCGTGGAGTACGATTCCGGCACCGGTATCCCGGTAACAAACGAACCCCGTCAGGGCGACCAGGAATTTTACCGGCAGATTGAGGAAAAGAAAAAACGATTCAGGATCTACGACCGGCTGCGCCATCCGCTGCGTACCTACATGTCCAACTACGCGTACGGGATCGGAGCGGGTGCGCTCTGTGCGGGATGTATTGCACTCCTTTTTTTCATGGGGGTTTGCGACGGAGTGTTCCCGAAGAATACTGCCGAAGTGGGAGCCTGCCTGATCCTGGTGGGATTTATGGCGCCCGTATCCCTTGCTTACGAAGGGCGCCGGTGGTATGTCAACAATATTGAGGAACACATCCCGGAATTTCTGCGGGAACTTGCCGATATGACGGACATCGGGCTCACGCTGCCGGATGCCATCCAGCGGATCGCCACCGCAAAACTGGGACTGCTCAGTGCGGAACTTTCGCTCGTATCGCGGGATGTCGGGAGCGGCGCCTACGTGAATTCAGCGCTCGTGCGGATGGAGGACCGCATCGGTATTGTATCAGTAAAGCGTGCGATCTCGCTTTTAGTCAAGGCGAGCGAGATCACGTCCAGCCTGCGCGGGATCTTCCTGATCGCTATCGTTGATTTTGAACATTACCTCAAGATGAAACGCGAACGGGCCAATACCGCGATCGTGTACGTGATGATCATCTACCTCTCGTTTGGGATCTACCTGTACACCGCGTACCAGCTCAACGGGCCGTTCATGTCCAGTTTTGCCACATATAACCTCAACTTCAATCTGGCGCAGAACGTGACCGACATGTTCAGGATCGGGATCATCCTCGGCCTCTTCTCCGGCATCATGGCCGGGCAGTTTAGTTCGAACAGCATTCTTGCCGGCTTCAAGCATTCGATCGTGCTGCTCGCGGCGGCAATCGTGATGTTTGTCTTTGTGGTGTGAGGGATCTCTGATGCGGTACACGGAACGGAATACAGGAGCGGTTTCAGAAGTTGTCGGCGAGATGCTCATGATTGGGATTGTACTTATCCTGGTCGCAGTCTTCTCTGCCTCGCTTGCGAACTACCTGCCGTCAGAAAGGAGCCCGGGCGTGACGATCCGTCTTGCAAACGACACGGGTGGCAACATCACACTCTGGCACAAGGGTGGCGACTGGGTGAAGGCCGATACGATGCGGATAATTGTCGCGGACGGGAATAATTCGGTGACAAAATCCTATATGCTAAAAAGCGATCCGCCCTTTACCCACGTTCCCGATACCGAAGCCTTCGATCTCGGCGATTGCCTGACCGTGGCCTGGGGTGGCCCCCTTGCCGGGAACGAGAGCGTAACCCTTGCCACGGACCGGGCCGTTCTCTTCTCCGGGAAGATCGGGGGCTCACCGTGAGGGACGATGCAGTGGCCCCGGTCATTGCCGTGATGCTGATCCTTGCGGCTCTTGTTACGTTCCTTGCGGTCT
>JBAZHU010000087.1:0-6731 GCA_041652215.1 Methanoregula sp.
CTACCACGATGAATCTTAAAACACTCGACGATGTTCAGGTGCTGGATTATGCCCGCCACCCGCTTGTTGCGATCACGCACCGGCTGGTAAAACGGACATAACCAAAAACGATTATACTTTTTTTTTTACGACCCTTCGCACCGGAGATCGAACTTGTCGTTGAGGATATGCTCTTTGACGACGGTTCCTTCAGGAACGACAACCTCGGGCCAGACCCGGGTCTTTGAATGAACCACAACGTTGTTACGCAAAACAACCCGGGGACCAATCACGGTATCGTTCTCAATGCAGCACTCTTCCCCGATATGGGTGTCGTTGTCGATGATGCTTCCCGAGATTGTGGAGTTTGCCCCGATCACAGCACGGTTGTAGAGCGATGAGGAGAAGATCTTCGCATTGTTCCGGATGATACATCGCTCGCCAATGCTTGTATAGGGGCCGATCAGCACGTTGTTCCCGACGGTAGTTCCCGAACCGATTGCGACCGGCCCGATCACCCGGGTATTCTTCCCCAGAGTAATCGAGTCCCCCAGCTGCACCGGGCCCTGCACCCGGGCGCCGTGCATGGAAAGGTCGCCTATAATGTCGGTGATCGTGATGTCCTGGAGTTTCCAGCGCTCTGCCTGACGGAGCGAGTGCGGGCTGCCTACGTCGGTCCAGTTCCCCCGGGCAAGCCAGCCCTTGAGGATCTTTCCCTCGTCCATCAGGTGCGGGAAGAGATCCCGTGCAAAGTCAAATTTCTTCCCGGCGGGGATATGATCGAAGATCTCCGGGTTACAGACATACATCCCGGTACTTGCAAGATTTGAAAAGATTTCACCGGGCGAGGGTTTCTCCTTGAACCTTTTTATCTCGTAGTTAACATCGATCTCGGCGATACCGTATTCCCCCGGGTCATCGATCGAGATGAGGCCAATAGTAGTCATCGCCTTCTCTTTTAAGTGGGTGCGGTAGAATTCAAGGACATTTAAGTCCGTCACGTGATCGCCGCCGACGACCAGGAAATCCTGTCCGTCAAGATACTTCTTGGCGTTTCTTACGCTGCCGGCGGTACCAAGCTTGGTTTTCTCGTGGACATAGGTAATATCGACACCAAAAAGGGACCCGTCCCCGAGCGCCGCTTCGATATCCTTTCCCATGTACCCAAGGGTCATCACTACTTCGCGAAACCCCATATTGGAGAGGTGTGAGACAAGGTGCTGGATTGAGGGCCGGTTGACAATCGGGATACAGGGCTTTGGACGTTCGAATGTGAGTGGGCGCAGGCGAGTTCCTTCGCCCCCGCACATGATACACACCTTCATAATTCTAATTTGGGCGTTGAACGGCTTTAAGTATAGTGCCCGAGATACTATGGGATACAAGAGGACAGAGGCATGGGATCTGATACCTACCGTGAACTGGATATTACTGGGGGCACAGTCCAGTGCCTCCCTAAAAAACGCGAGCCGGTCGAGTACTGCCGGCTCTGTATTCACTGTCGGGAGTTTCGGGTAAATGGCCAGTACGTGAAATCACCCTCACTGGCCTATTGCGTGAAGTGCCGGGTGACCGGGGATGTTGATCTCTCCACCGTTCAGGCGGTCCGGTGTGCAGACCGGCAGGGTGAAGGATTCCACAGTATCACAAGCATAATCGGGTGATTGTCCTTTTTTTAGGCACCACACCAAACCCGCTCTTCCCCTTATTCGTTCAGCAACGCGAGAAGTGCGGTCATATCCACATGCTGCTCAAATAAGGTCGCAAGCGTATCATAGGGATCGTCACCGCCATTGGTAATTGTGGTAAAGGGCAGCCCTTTTTTCCGGTAAAGGTAGGAGAGCAGTGCGTTTGCCGCAGACGGGTTTAAAAACAGTCCGTGCATGTAGGTGCCAAAGACAAGACCATCGGCACTCACCCTGCCGTCACCGCAGAATGCTTCACTATCCTTTCCATCGCCGGTAACCCCCATGTGGATCTCGTACCCGGTCACGGTGCCCATGGCAGAGAGAAGCGGCGGAACCGGTCTGGCTTCACGTTTCACCTGCGTCGTATTTTTTGAATATGAGGAAAACCGGGTGACACAGTCAAGAAGACCAAGACCCTCGTAGGTTCCTGCTGCCGACTCAAAACCTTCATCCAAGAGGGTTTTTCCCAGCATCTGGTATCCCCCGCAGATACCGATCACCGGGACATTCCTTGCCCGTGCATCCCGCAGTTCACGATCGGTTCCCTTCTCCTTAAGTGCTGCAAGATCGTCAATCGTATTCTTGGTGCCGGGGATGATGATGCAGTCATACCCGGAAAGGGGTTCTCCGCAGGAAACATACTCAACTGCCGCATACTGTTCTAATAGTTCAAAATCCGTAAAATTTGAGATATGGGAAAGCCGGATTACCGCGATCCGGACCGGATACGCCCGGGCGGTCTTATCCTCAAGGGAGAGGGAGTCTTCGCTGGGGAGCGGGAGGGTAAAATAGGGCACGACACCGAGTACTGGCACACCCGCCAGTTCTTCGATCATTTTTACCCCGGGGGCAAAGATGGCCGGGTCCCCCCGGAACTTGTTAATAATAATCCCCCGCACCAGCGGCCGGACCGGTTCCGGCAGGAGCAGAAGGGTACCATAGATCTGCGCAAACACCCCGCCCCGCTCGATGTCGGCCACAAGGATAAGGGGAATCCTGAGGTTCGCTGCAAGCAGCGTGTTTGCGATGTCACGATCGTACAGGTTTATCTCGGCGGCCCCACCGGCACCCTCAACTATTACCTGCCCGTACTCCTGGAGAAGCCGCCGGAATGCGGCCACCGCTTCCGTGAGAAGGAACGGGGTTTCTTTGTAATAGTCGGCTATCGGGACATCCTTATAAGGGTGGCCGAAAAGAACCACCTGCGAGACGCAGTCCCCTTTTGGTTTGAGAAGCACCGGGTTCATATCGGTCGCAGGAGAAAGCCATGCGGCCCATGCCTGCATTGCCTGCGCCATCCCGATCTCCCCGCCATCTTTTGTAACAAACGAGTTCAGGCTCATGTTCTGGGATTTGAATGGCGCGACACGAATCCCCCGGCGCACCAGGCAACGGCAGATTGCCGCTACGGTCACGCTCTTTCCCACGTGAGATGACGATCCCACGACCATGAGAGACATACAGGATACTATCTATTCCTGCCACATAAAAACGGCTGCGTCCGTTGGATCTGGCAGGAAATCGCTTAAAATTATCACCGGCAGGCAAAACCATGCCAAGTAATAAATAAAGAGAACTTAAAAATAGCTGTAATGATTGGTGGCATTTGCCCGACGTGTGGACTTCCCAAGGAATTGTGTATCTGTGAGGAGGTAGCTAAAGAACAGCAGCGGATCAATGTTAAAGTCAACAAGCGCCGGTACGGTAAAGAAGTGACCGTGATTGAAGGCCTTGACCCAACAGATATTGATCTCGAAGATCTTTCAAAGTTCATGAAAGGAAAACTCGCCTGCGGGGGCACCGTGAAGGGAAACTCCATCGAACTGCAGGGCAACCACCGGGACCGGGTAAAAGAGCTCCTCTCCCTCAAAGGCTACAGCACAGAAAATATTTCCTGAGGGGTTTGCACCCCACTATTCTCATTTTTTTGACGGTTACGAGCATAGAGATCCGTGAGCGGATTCGTAACCCCTGCAATTCCCCTGATGTTTGCAGCGGCCACTGGCCACGATCTCTTCATTCAGGTAACCTGACCTTAAAAAAACGATGGATTTGGACGATAAAAAAGCAAAAAAAGATCAGATAAAGAAACGGAACACGACCCACGATATGATCAGCATAACCGCCGAATACTTAAGACCGGCAATAACCCGTCCTTCACCCATCTGGCCGGCACAGAGACCGGAGAAAAAACCCTGGATCATCGCTGCATGGGAAAACAGCCGTTTGTACGCGGGAAGATCGATTCTTGACATGAATTTGCTGCTTGCAGCTGATGCCTGCGCTGCCATGCCTGCCGTGGCCATGGTGCTCAAAAAGGTACTCACAAGAATTGCGATGACAAAGAGGAAGACCGCAAATGAGACTATCACGATGATCACGTAGATCATCATGTTATTCCGTCGTTCCTGGGCAAGGTTGACGACCTCGAAGGTATCGTTTGCCGCTGCACGGAGCACCTCACTGATATCCCCGCCGGCCTTGCTTGCTTTTGCGATCAGGTCGACACTCCGGTCGGCAAGCGGTGTTCCCAGGTTCTTCCCGAACCGGTACATACCTTCAACGAAACCAACGCCCCACGACATCTCGTTATCCAGTTTCCGTATATGGGGCGTCAGGGCACCGTATTCGGCGCCGGCGACGAGATGAACTGCCGTGGGGAGCGTCATGCCGGAATCGTTCATCCCGGCAAGATCGCGGAAGAAGTTGGGGAGGGCGTCCTCAAGGTTTTTTATCCGGCTCTGTTCCCTGAAATCAAGAATGGCTACCGGGATAACAGAGATCAGCACCGCAAGTACCGCGAAATCATCGATAACGGTCGAAGTATAGAGCACCTTGATACCGTATATCTTCACCATCGACAGGAAACCGCCGATAAAGACAATCAACGACAGGGGGATACAGACGATAAGGATATTAGCGGGTTGTTCCGTGAGAACCTTGAGGGGGTGCTTGAAGAATCGTCCGATCCCGTCCCGGCTTTTACGTTCGGTCTCCAGTTTCCGGGTGATCTCATTGAGTTCGCCCTCAACCGAATCCATCTCGGCACGGGTGAGCGGTCGGGGTGGGAGAGAGCCCGGATCCTTTTTCTGTCCGAGCAGGCCGGTAAATGTATCCTTGAGTGCCATATCAGGTCTCCGGAGTCATGGAACTGATCATGATAATGAACATTATAGTACCAAAGGGAATCATCAGGTAGATGACGACATAAAGTAAAATCGGACTTGAATTCCCACCTATAACCGCCATGATAGACTGGATAATGATCAAAAAGAGCGTACCGGCTACCATTGCGGTTACGTACGATTCCGAGATCAACGCAAGCGTATCCAGGAACATTTTCTGGGTCTGGCGGTTCTCCAGAGCATACTGGTTTGCCTTGGTGCGGAAATAATCCGTGAGGTTCCCTCCACTGGAGATACTGGCCATCGCTCCCTGTAAGAACTCCTTCATCCGCCGGGAGGGGGTGCTTGAAGAGACGATCCTGAGCGCATCAATGAGATCCCGCCCGAAGATATCGATCTCCCGGGCGATATACCGCGCTTCCACTGAACTCTCCCCGTATATAGGGCTGTCCCCCAGCAGGCGGAAAATCTCGGCCGGGGTAATACCGGCAGTGGACATGGAAGTAATATAATTGATGGCGTAGGGCATCGTTGCATCGATATTCCGGCGCCGGTTTCCGGCCTCGACCGACGGGTATACGAGAAATACCACATAGGTCATCCCGCCAAAGACAAGGAGCGAGAAGAAGACCACAAAAACGGTCCCAAGGATGAGACTGTGCTGTGATAAAACGAGGACCGATGCGGGAACCTCACCTTTGTATTTTATGAGGTTGGGGAGTTTGAGAAGCCAGGTCAGTATTCCCAGTCCAACCGCAGAGATGAGACCAACAAGAACTGAACTGACAATGGCGGTAGAGACATAGACTTCAAAGGGGGTTTTAAGCCGGGCGGATATAAGGTCGTTACGGAGCTGCGAGTACTGCTCCCGTTTTGCCTTCATCCGCATACCAAGGAGATTGAAGCAGAACCGTTCAAAACTATTCATACAGGTCCTTCCTTACACGTTCGATAACCACTTCCGGCTCACGGTAATACGAGATAAGGATCTTTGCGACATCCTTGTAATGCCGGATCTTTTTGATGCGCATCCACTCCAGCACTTCCTGCCGGCGCTTGAGTTCTTCCCGCATCCGGTTCTCGTTCCAGCCCCGGGCCTCCATGATCTCTTCAAGGATGTAAGACTTCCCGGAATAGGTGATCTCGTCAGTTGCGGATCGCCATTTGAAGACCTCGTTTGTGATCAGTTCGTTTGTCCGTGGATCGATATCGAGGATCTCGACGATCTGCTTATTCCGGCGGATACGCTTGCCACCCATCCGGGCCTGCACCTGGATGCAGACGATATCAAGCGCCGAAAGCATGTTCCGCGGTACATCCATGGGGGGGTTTTCGATACGGTGGACGACACTCGATACCGAATCTGCGTGGATCGTGGAATACGTAACGTGGCCGGTGCTCATCGCCTGGAAGAGCGTCTGGCATTCCTTGCCACGGACTTCCCCTACGAGGATGTACTCAGGCCGCTGCCGCATGGCAGCACGCAGGAGTTCATACATGTTGATCTCCCCGCGTCCTGCCGTATCAAACGAATCCCGGGTCACACTGGGGATCCAGTTGGGATGGGGAAGTTTCAATTCCCGGGTATCTTCAAGGCTTACAATCTTTGCCATTGGGGGAATAAACAACGAGATCGCGTTTAACGACGTGGTCTTGCCGGATGCGGTTCCCCCGGCAAAAATCGCAGATTTGCCGTTCTCCACGGCAAGCCAGATATACGCGACCGAAAGCGGGGCAAACGTGTGCCACTCGATGAGATCCGTGGGGGTGATCGGCTCATCCTTGAACTTACGGATGGTGAATGTGGAGCCGTGGGCAGTCACTTCCTGCCCGAGCGTCATCTGGATACGGGAACCATCGTTCATGGTTGCATCGAGAATCGGTTCTGAAATAGAGATATACTTACCGGCACGCTGGGCGAGTTTTGTGACAAAGGAGT
>JBAZHU010000088.1:0-6631 GCA_041652215.1 Methanoregula sp.
ATGCAATACGGGATCTTGCCACATTCGAACAGGTGCTCGGCATCCGTTTTTCCCGCGAGGAGCGCGAGCAGATCGCACGCACGATCGAAAAGTTCCCGTTCTCAATCACACCGTATTACCTTTCGCTCATCGATGTGAACGATTACGTAAACGACCCGATCTTCAAGCAGGCGTTCCCGTCGCCCAAGGAACTGATCGTTGAAGATTACGAACTTTCCGACCCCCTTGCCGAGGAAAAAGACAGCCCCTGTGCCTGTATCACCCACCGGTATCCCGACCGGGTACTCTTTCTCGTCAGCAATACCTGCGCAATGTACTGCCGGCACTGCACCCGGAAACGCAAGGTCGGCGACCCGGACTCGATTCCCGACCGGGCAGAAATCACCGAGGGACTCGATTATATCCGGGCCCACCCGGAGATCCGCGACGTGCTGTTGTCCGGGGGCGACCCGTTCATGCTCAGCGACGAGTACCTGGACTGGATCCTCTCCGGTCTCCGGGCAATCCCGCATGTCGAGGTGATCCGGATCGGGACACGGGTCCCGGTCGTCCTGCCGTTCCGGGTGACCGATGAGTTAGTCGCGGTCTTAAAAAAGCACCACCCGCTCTGGGTCAACACGCAGTTCAACCACCCAAAGGAAATGACCGACTCCGCACGGGTGGCGGTCGCAAAACTGGCCGACGCCGGCATCCCGCTCGGCAACCAGTCGGTACTTCTCGCCGGCATCAACGACTGCCCCCGGATCATGAAAGAACTCGTGCACCAGCTGGTCAGGAACAGGGTCCGCCCGTATTACCTGTACCAGTGCGATCTCTCCGAAGGGATCAGCCACTTCCGCACACCGGTCGCAAAGGGTATCGAGATCATAGAAAACCTGGTCGGCCACACGAGCGGGTTTGCCGTACCCCGCTACGTCATCGACGCCCCGGGGGGAGGGGGAAAGATCCCGATCTTCCCCAACTATCTTCTTACCTGGTCGGTTCACAAGGTCGTCCTGCGCAACTACGAGGGCATGATCTGCACGTACCAGGAACCGGCCAACTACGAGCGGATCTTCTGCAACGGCAACTGTGCCGATTGCAAGCTCCAGCTCAATATCACCAGGGCCGACGAATCGAAGATCGTGGGCGTTGCAAAACTGCTCGCCGACTACGATGCAACTACGACGCTTGTCCCTGAAAACACGGACCGCATCGAACGGAGGCATGACGATGATACCTGATGCTATTGAAAAAATCGGTGAAAGCCGCGTCCAGCACGGGCATTTCAACAACCGTGCGTACGTGATGCGTCTTGACCCTTCGGATATTCCCGACATCATTCCCCGGTTGGGCGCACTCGTGGAAAAAAACGGGTACACGAAGATTGTCATCAGGGTCCCGGAGCATGCAGGAGAGATCTTTTGTTCGGCCGGGTACGTAACCGAGGCGGAGGTTCCCGGTTTTTATGCAGGTGGCGAGACCGCCCTTTTCATGGGAAAATTTCTCGTCCCAGGGCGTCTGCTGGTTCACTCTGCCGAACTGATTGACGACGTTCTTACAAAAGCACGGGAGCATGTCCCCACCGTGTACCTGCCGCACCTGCCCCGGGATTGTTCGCTCGTGCAGGCAACACCGGATGATGCGGAGATGATTGCGACCCTCTACCGCGAAACGTTCGAGAGTTACCCGTTTCCTGTCTTCGACCCTGCGTTTATCCGGCAGACCATGAAAGAGAACGTCCGTTATTTCTGCATCCGGCATGACAGCGATCTCGTGGCAGTCGCGTCCTGCGATATCAATGACCGCGCCAAAAATGCAGAGATGACAGATTTTGCCACGTATCTCTCGTACAGGGGGCAGGGCCTTGCCGGCTGCCTGCTGCATGCCATGGAAGAATACCTGAAAACAAAAGGCATGCAGCTCAGCTACACGATCGCCCGTGCAACCTCGTACCCGATGAACGTGACATTTGCCCGTGCAGGATACCAGTACGGGGGCACGCTTATGAACAATACCAACATCTGCGGAACGCTGGAGAGTATGAATGTCTGGTACAAAAAAGTGTAAGAGCGCCTGCCGGGGGATGCTGGAGATGACGGGGGTCTAAATCGTATCATGGATGCCCACCTTTTCTATGCGGCTATTATTATCCTTGCCGGCCTCTGTGTTGCCGGCGCAGCACACGTCATCGTCCGCTGGTTGCAAAAGATCGCTCAGACGACACCCACGCAACTCGACGATATCGTGCTCGCAGCGGTGGGTAAACCCCTGGTGGTCACGATCCTTGCCATATCGGTCTATGCTGCGGTTCTGGAATCCGGCATTGTTCCCACCTCGTTTGGCGGGATAGAAAGCACGCAGGTTGTCAGCGCCTTTTTTATTATTATTGAGGCGTGGGTCGTGTCGGTATTCGCGTACAACATTATCCACACGTACGGGACGCGTGTCGCAGAGAAAACGCAGACCGATGTCGACGACCACATGGTTCCCCTGCTTGAAACGGCGGTAAAATATATTATCTGGTTTATTGCGCTGATGTTCCTCTTAAACGAGTTTAAGATCGACATCACACCGTTCCTTGCGGGGGCAGGCATTGCCGGTATCGCCGCCGCACTTGCCGCACAGGATCTCCTCAGTAATTTCCTTGGCGGGGCGATTATTACGATCGACAAGCCGTTTAAGATCGGCGACCGGATAAAATTCGACACATTCCTGGGAGATGTGATCGAGATCGGGCCACGGAGCACCCGGATAAAAACGCTCGATAACATGATAGTCACGATTCCCAATGCCAGGATCACGTCGAATGTTGTGGTTAACTACGCGCAGCCGGATATCCAGCTCAAGGTCAGGATCCCGTTCTCGGTTGCTTACGGCAGTGACATGAACAAGGTGTGCGAGTGCCTGATCACGATTGCACAAGAGGCAGCCCGTACAACGTCGTGGGTGCTCGCCGATCCCGCACCATCGGTCTACTTCCTTGAATTTGGTGAATCGAGCCTTAACGGCCAGTTGATTCTCTGGACAAACAACTATGACAGTTCATGGGACGTGCAGAATTATGTGAACTGCCGGATTAACGAACAGTTCAAAGAGGAGGGAATCGAGATCCCGTTCAGGCAGGTGGACGTGTGGATGCGCACATCGTGAACGATAAACCCCGCTGAAAATACGTCCGACAGGGACGATGTGCGTTGACGCAACGCTGATTTCTGCGTACATCGACCCGGTGCCCCGGGGCATCGGGATCATGATGGGCGAGATCAACACTTTTTCCGCCGACATGTGGCACCAGATCGCGGCCGGGCTTTTTGCCGTGAGCCAAGAGACGCTCGTCACGGTCGGGACCGACCCCGAGACGCACCTGTTCCGGGAGTGGGGAGAGGAGGCCGGGCGGACGGTCGAGGTCCGCGAGATTCCCGGGGACGCGTTCTACGATCACTGGGTGTGCGTGGCGCGGGCAGACGGGAAATAAAAGATATCCGATCCGGTGCCATTCGGCTCCTCATCGTATTTGTGACCCTCATGGAGATCGCACCCTGTTCTCATATCCAATCCGGGCTCATTCCAGCCCCAGATTACCCCCTGACCGACTCAAAAGAAGCCCATATTGGGTTCCGTTTAAAAATACCCCCAAATAGGCCTTATTTTGCCAAACGGACAAATTAAAACGATCTCATAATGCGGTTTTAAGACCCGATCCCCGGCCCGTACGGGTTTTTCTGTTGATGATGAAAATAATGGCCGCTAAAGGGCCGCTATTGCGCTATAAAAGGTATTATATGGGACTCATTTTACGTTTATTTTGGCAAACGGAGGTCAATACACAGTCAAATTTTTAGGGATTGCAATCGGACGGTTTTACGGGTTTGGATTTGTCGGCGAACAAGGATTTGAGGGGAGGTCCGGTCATTTTTCAGACATTGATGACCTCACGCATTATGTCATCGCGGCTAAGCGGGGGCCGGCTATCGGAAGTGACAGGATCCACCTTCACTCCACCAAGGCGTTCTGTGAGCCGGGTTTTTAAGATGGACAAATGATATCATGCAGTTATAGGATTAGAATTCCACCACAAGATCAATATACCCTCATCCTTCCGGCTCTCCACCCACACGGTACAGCCCCCCGGGAACATGTATCACAAACCGGGCCCCCATCCCCGGCTCCCCGGTCTCCTCAATTGTCATACCGTTGATTGTCAGGATCTCACGGATGAGATAAAGTCCCAGGCCGGTGTTCTTCCCGTACCCCTTGAGGAAGATTTTCTCTTTCTCCAGGCTTCCGATGCCGCACCCGTTGTCCTCGTACACGATGGCCAGATCGCCCGCTGTTTCCCGGGCATGGATGGCGATGGCGCTCACCCGCTCACCATGCATGAGGGAATTGGCGAGCAGGTTATAGAAAACGCATTCAAGCAGGGGGTCGGCATAGATTTCGATCCTGCCCACCCTGCAGTCCATGGCGATGTTCGGCAGAGAGACCTGATCGGTTACCTGCCGGATGACTGCACCAAGCACCTGCCAGACCGGGGCCTTCATTTCAGCCTCCTGGAAATCCCTCATGAACCGGAGCTGCCCTTGCATGGTTTCGGCTATCTTCTGTTCCTTTCTGATGTACTCCTTCATCTCCGGAGTTGTATCCTGCATTTCAGAGAGTGAAAGAATCGCGTACAGGGCGGTAAGCTGGTTGAGGATATCGTGACAGATGATACTTTTCAGGAGAGAGAGTTCTTTGCTTACCCGTTTTGCCGCGTCTGCTGTTCCGGCATGCCTGCGGATCCCACGCCGGTGCGTTCGTTTCGCTTTGATAGTATCAATTGGCCTTTCAGTTCTCATCTGTCCCATATCCCCCTGTTCATCCCCACTCTGTTTCTCCCACAATGTGCCGGGAAATATTCCCGGGTTATACCAGGTACAGGGTCGGTCGTTTATCAGCCGGGAGTTTAGGTGCCTGCATGAAAGTACCACCGCCGCTGTTTTGGATCAATTCGATCCCGGTGGACCGATCTGATACGCGCGGGTACCCGGGCGCCGTGCAGGCATAGTTTTCCCCGGACGGCGTACAGAATCGTTTTTGCCACGACATTGATGCGCCTGCCTTATACCTCAGCGCGAGGACCCACATCGACAATCCCTTCAGAAGGCAAGCTTTCCCCACATTCCCTTTTTGCATGCGTAACGTATAATTGTATCACAAAAGTATTCCCACGTATCACATTAATTCATTAACCGGCGATACTATCTTTTTCAAGAATTATGCGAGATGAACAATCGAAAATAAAGTTAAATTTCAGGGTTTCATCCAAAGTATTTGAAAAAATGCAGGTTCTTGTAAATAACGGAGAGTTTGAAGATATTTCTGACGTTATTGTGTCGGCTCTCCACCAGATGTTAGAGCGATCTGAAAAAAAGGATACTATCGAAGAATCTGTTATTCATTATCTGGAATCTGACAAGGGCCGTGGGGTTATCCGCACGATTCTGTTGGAGGAATACCAGCAGTTCACTTCACCCGGCGCAACTCCCCAGATGCCAAAAGCCGTTTCTGATCGGGAACAGTCATATACCGTAAAGGCCAGAAGGAGAGCGTCATCCGGCGACGATCACCACAACAGCCAACGATGATTTATCGGGAAAAACCGCCGGCGACACACGCAGCAATTCTCTTTTGTGAATATCTCTTCTCTCCTTTGTGATCCATACCTGTGGATCGAGTCGTGCAGGAATGAACAGACTATGGTAATCACAAGGGAAGGAGCCATCCCCACCCCCCGATCATATCCGGGCCCTATATGAGCCCCGATTCCCTGTACCACCGCCCAAAAGAAGCTTGTATAGGGCTCCGTTTAAAAATACCCCCAAATCGGCCTTATTTTGATAATCGGGCGAAATAAAACGTCCACGTATTGCGGTTTTGAGGCCCGATCCCGGGGCCGGATGGGTTTTCTGTTGATGATGGAAATAATGGCCGCTAAAGGGCCGCTATTGTACCATAAAAGGCATTATATGTGGCTCGTTTTACGCTTATTTTGGCAAACGGGAGTCAATACACAGTCAAATTTTTAGGGATTGCAATCGGACGGTTTTACGGGCTTGGATTTGCCGGCGAACTGGGATTTGAGGGGAGGTCCGGTCATTTTTCAGACATTGATGACCTCACGCATCATGTCATCGCGGATAAGCGGGTGCAGGCCATCGGGAGGAACCAGATCGATCTTCCTCTCCAAAAAAAACAGTAAAACGGGTTTATTGGGATCCGAATAGACGGGGTACCATCCGTCGGGTGAGTCTCCAGAGCACCCCCGTCAGGGCGAAACCGGCGATAAGGCACACTGCCGCCCGGAGACGGAGATCGATCTCCAGTCTGCCGGTAACGACAAAGAGCAGGAAGCTGATAGCAAGCAGGACGGCGCACAGCGCAATAACGATGATGCAGGCCTCGGCAGGCGTGGCCTCCGATGGGGGGACCATCACCCGGCCGCAGAGATGGCACCGCGTACTCCCTTCGGGCAGCCGGGTTCCACAGTTCGGGCAGATCATATGTCGTATCTCGTTTCACCGTATAATCAGTTAAAACTGTAGGGTAATTGCTGCCGGTATCCCCTTCACCGTCTCCCGTGCCCTTTTTTCCCCTGATGATTTCCACC
>JBAZHU010000089.1:0-6603 GCA_041652215.1 Methanoregula sp.
GCTCACGATCCTACCGGTGTCTGTTCCTGCAGCGAGCGCCGCATCGGCGGCTAGTGAGCCGTCCCTCTCTGCGATGGTATCGTCCACTGAGCCTGCTGCCGGCGAGCCGGTGACAATCAGTGGTTATGCGGAAGGCGGAAACCTGACTGCCGGTATCCGGATCTGGATCTTTGGCGGCAGTTACGTCAATGTCACGACAGTCCCGGTCGGTACGAACGGTGCATTTTCAGCAACGTTCCCGACCAAAAATCTCCCGGCGGGGAACTACTATATCCTAGCAGAAGGCGCGGGAAATGACGGGGCCTTCGATCTTGACCTTACCAGGACCGGCGAGTATTCGTTTGAGATTATCAACCCGAAGACCGGTACGAAGGTCATGACATTTACAGGAACCGGCAGTGTGCTGGACATGGCAGCACTGGAAATGCTGTCTGTGGCTCTCAACCAGATCGGTTACGACGATCCCTATGCCCAGCTCTCGTTTGAACTAGCAGGACAGAGCGGGGAATCCGCGACGGTTGTGACGACATCCCCGGTTTCCGCCCCGACAGTCGCTGCCACTACCACTGCCAAGTCCCCGGTTTCGGCTGCAATTCCCTGTGCAGCACTGGTGTTTGCCGGCGCAGCGCTCGTGCTGTACCACCGGCGCTGATTTTTTTTAATTTTTATACCCCTTCCCTGATGTTTTGTCAGGTTATATCCCGGCTGCGAATCTCACAATCGAGAGTTGTGAGGAAAAATCTCTCCTTGGATCTTCAGGTCGGGACAATGAAAAACAGCCTGAATTGTTGATTATGGCCGGGGCTGCTGCTGGGTGGCGCAGTGGAACGTCCCGAACCCTTCCACCATCGCACGGGCATTTACCCCGGTCACGGTCCGGTCCGGGAAGATCTCCTGGAGGATACGGATTGCCTCTTTGTCGTGAGGATCGTTAAAGACGGGGACGATCACTACGGTGTTCCCGATATAGAAGTTTGTGTAACTTGCCGGGTATCGATCCTCATCATCGGTAATCGCGTCCGGCATCGGGAGTTTTATGATGGAAAACGGCTTGTTCTCCTGATCGGTCGCCCGGGTCAGGATTTCGTAGTTCTCTTTGAGCACTTCGTAATTCTCATCCGCCGGATTTTCTTCATACGCACAGACAATGGTAGATGGCGAGACAAACCGTGCGATATCGTCAATATGGCCATCCGTATCATCGCCGGTCACACCCCGGTTCAGCCAGATGATCTTCACCGCCCCGAGATATTCTTTGAGATAGTCTTCGAGATTATCCTGCGTGAGGTTTGGGTTCCGGTTCGGGTTGAGAAGGCAGGCGCGGGTGGTCAGTACCGTGCCCCTGCCGTTCGTGTCAATCGAGCCGCCTTCGAGAATGATGCCCGGCCGGAATACCGGAAGATCAAGCCACCGGTTCATATCTGTGGGGACATTTCCGTCGGCAATCTGGTCGTCGTATTTTCCACCCCATGCGTTAAACTCCCAGCGGACTATCGCAGATTTTTCAAGGGCCGGGTTCACCACGAACGTCGGGCCGTAATCCCGGATCCATACGTCGGAATAGGTGATGGTTCGTATCGTGACCCGGGACAGGTCGATACCTGCGCTTCTTAACCGTGCCTTTGCCATCCTGTGTATCATGGGGTTGGGGACAAAAAGCTCGACACGTTCCGATGGAGCGACGGCGGCAATAAAACTGACATACCCGTCCTCAACCTCTTTGAGGTGAGGAAAGGTGTTTTTGTTGTGCGGCCACGAGAGCCAGACGGCATCGTGCGGCTCCCACTCCGCGGGCATGAAATAGCCCAGTTTTCTCGGAGTATCTCCTTTCCTTGGGATGGGCGCCGTCGCGTCGTGTTCCGGTACCCGTGCACAGACCGTACCGTAGGTATCGGGCCGGCGGTTCCTGAAAAATCCCCACGAGTCCCTGACTGCGGCGTTCATCTCCAGATCGATTTTGGCGGTGATGATCTCTTCCTTATCCCCGGCATGGGCGAGCAGTTTCCCGAATGAGTCGCAGATAAACGATCCCCCGAAGAACCGGATATCTCCTTCCTGTCCCACCCGGTTGATTGCCGCCACATGCACGCTGTTCGCGATGGCATGGCTGCGCTGGATTAATTCCCATGCCTCCTGCCAGTCACCTTCACCGGGCGGCTCGGCAGTAGGATTACCTATCGCGGTAGGGTAGAAGATCATCTCCGCCCCGTCAAGAGCCACGCACCGGGCCGCTTCGGGGAACCACTGGTCGTAGCAGATGAGAACGGCGATGCGCCCGTACCGGGTGGCATGCACTGCATAGTGCTCGCCGGGATAAAAATAGCATTTTTCAAAGAATCCGGGGTCCTGGGGGATATGGATCTTGTGGTAGGGTGCATGGAGGCTCCCGTCGGCGTCGATCACAACTGCGGTATTGTAGAACCGGCCGGTGGGTGACCGTTCGAAGACCGGAACGATGACGACTGCTGCATACTGCCTTGCAATCCTGGAAAATGCCAGGGTTGATTCGCCGGGAACGCTCTCGGCAAACCGATCTGCATGTCCCCCCACCTGTTGGGGGAAGTACCGGGTACGGAACAGTTCGGGCAGGCAGATGATCTGTGCCCCGTTCTGTGCAGCAGTCTCCACTCGTGCAAGCGCCGTTTTAAGGTTTTTTTCCTTGTCCGGCCCGATCTCCATCTGGATGAGCGCGACCGTAAGTGTGGTGGTATCCATGCGCGAATGCTCTTGCTCTAGAGGGTTATTGCTCCATAAATATCATGCTATCCAAAGGTGACCGTTTCCTGGGTTTTATTTGGTGAAAAATGGATCCCGGCGGGGAGGTTATGCAGTATCCCCGGCATCCGTCTTCTGCGGTTGAACCTTCCTCTTTTCGAGCCATTCCGTGAGTTGTCCCATAAGGGAGAGCACTGCCGGCATAACAAAGATGGCGCCGATGAGCGAGAACCCTACGGCGATAAGAGTAGAAGTCCCGAAGTTACTGATAATAGGGAAACTAGCGAGACAGAGGGCCGAGAACCCGAAGAAAGTAGCGAGACCCGATACTGTAATTGCGGTCCCGATCCTGCTGACGCTTTCCTGGATAGCGGCGACATGGTCGTGCAGTCGTTCCTCCTCTTCGGAATAACGTTCCATCACCAGGATCGTATATTCCGCTGCGACACCGATAGTCATTGATCCCAGGGTAGCCGTGAGCGGAGTATAAGCAAGGCCCATTGCGTACATGGCGACCGCGTTCCAGCCGACGATCATGATAATCGGGATGAGCGGCGAGATCGCATGGATGTGTCGGTACACGAGAGCAAGGAACACAAAGATAAATGCGAATCCGAGGACGGTCATCTCCTCTTTAGAGGAAGACAGCCCACCGATCAGAGTGGTAAAGATATCAAAGCTCCCCACCGGCTGCACGGAAATTCCCGGCGGCGGCTCAAGGAATGTGATATCCGATACCATCTGTTTCTTGAGGTCGAGTTCCGTCGGGATCTCCATCTTAATGGTCCCGAACTTAATAACACCCCGCAGGGACCCGCTGAGATACTGGTCTTTCACGCCGGACGGGATTTTATCAAGAACGGCATTCAGTTCGCTCTGGGTTGCTGGCATCACTCCGCCATTGTAAGCGAGGATGTAGGTGACGATACTGGTCGAAGAAGTCAGTTCCGTATGTTTGGAGAGTTCATAATCCTGGAACGACTTCAGCCATTGTATCGTATCGAGATCCGTGACCCTGCCGCCCTGGATGTAGAAATCCGCAGTACTCGTAGCGCCGAGAATCCTGGTCACCTTATCCATCTGGATCTTTGCCGGCATATCGCTGGGGACAAACGAATTCTCGTTTGTCTGGATCGGGATAAGAGGATCGAGCTGGAACCCGATCACCGCGATAAGAAGAGCGACGATCAGGACCGGCACCGGGTTTTTAGCAATTTTCACCGAGGTATCGGTGAGGAACTGTCCATAGGACCATGCCTTCTTACGGGCCGTCGGGAGCGTGGAGCACGCATCCTCGCCCACCGCGTAGCAGACCTGCGGAGCCTGCGGTTTTGGCGTGTAATGGAGGACGTGTGCCACGGCCGGGATGCCCACCAGCGAGACACAGTAACAACTCATGATCCCGATCATGGCCACCAGCCCGAACGACCGGATCATGGGTACCGTAGATACAAACATAGCGGCAAACCCAAGCGATGTGGCCAGCATCGCGTACATCACCGCGGGGCCGGTGCGGGTGATAGTTGTAGCCACGGCATCGTCAAGAGACCCTTTCCGGGACTCTTCATCCAGCCGGGCGTGAAACTGGATCGCGTAATCGATCCCAAGCCCGATCATGACCGGAAACGCCCCCAGAACCGCCATATTGAGCTGGATCCCGGCGAGACCCATCAGGCCCAGGGCTGTGATGAGGCCAAGGCCTACAAACACAACCGGCAGGAACCGGTGGCTGACATACGAGAAAAGCAGGCCCATGACGATGATCATCAGCACCATGGCGCCGCCGATCAGCACCCCCATCTGAGATCCCATTGCGGTTTTCATCTGGGCGGAGAATGCAGGACTGCCGGAGACCGAGACCTTCACGCCGGTTGGCGGCTGGGAAGTATCGACCAGGGACTGGATATTGTTTAAGGTGGCGGTCTTGGTATCGTCCGACAGGCTTTCACTCATCGGGATCTGCACGAGCGTGAGGACATTGGAAGGAACTGCAATCGCCTTTGTCGCCGCCGGCATCTGCTGGACGAGAGCATCGATCTCCCCTTTTGACTGGGGCAGGACACCGTTATTCTCACTCTTGAGGATATCCACGACACTCGATGCCCCGGCGATGTTCTGCTGCTGCCGGATATCTCCTTCCAGCCGGTTTAAGTAGTTGAGCACATCGGGACTCAAAGGGTCGCTTGTCTCGACAATCAGGATAAGCGAATCTGCCGCAAACGTGTTGGTATACTGGTGGTTTGCGATACCGTCCGGCGAATCCCGGTCCAGGTATGTGTCGTTCCCGGTCGCCATGGTAATCATTGTCACACCGACAAGGGCGATGATAAACACTACGCCTATGATGCCGACCACAAGTCTGGGCCGACGATTGACAAACCGTGCGATTGTACTGAAGATCTGATCGATCATGAGAGTCCTAGTCTTATGAGGGGTTTACCGGTCAAGCCGGAATTCGTTATCGTTTCCCCATGGCCTCAGGGAACTATTTCCGTATCCCCATTTTCCCCGGTGGAACCCGTGAAAAATAAGTATCACTGGGGTCTGAAGCGTTTCGCGTAGACCAGGTAACCTGCAGCGGCGAGCACAACCAGGATTAGTGCGATAATAACCGGCAGGCTGAAGAGGTCCATAACACTCTTTGCCGGCACGACCTGCACGTTGACCTTCATGGGGTCAGAGGTGAACTGGTTATCAAGCGAATCGCGGTAGATAACCTCGGAATCCAGGCCGTATTCTTTTGCGGTCGCCCCGGAATCTGCGGATATATCGAAGGCCGCATCCCGGATCTCGCCGGGCGCCATGGTGCCGAGGAATGCCGTATCATCGTTACTCGTGAACGGGTCGACAGCGCTGATCCGGGCCTGGGCGTTATACGCCGTTGCCCCGCCAGTGTTCTGGTACTGGACCGTAATCACGGATTTCGCACCCGCTGAAAGGGACGCCATGATGGGCGTAACGTTGAAGTCCACTTTCTTACCGACGGGAACACCGATGGTCTCGACTTTGGAATTCACAAAGTCGCCTTCGGCGTTCTTGTAGTTCACCAGCACGTCAAGTGGATAGGTCTTCTGCTGGGCGTCGCTGGAAACCATCACCCGAAACGTACAGTTCACCAACGAACCCACCGGGAAATCCCCGATATAGACGCTTCCTTCGGACGGCGTGATCGGGCTTGCGTCGTTCTGCTGGATCCGGACGGCCGCGTTCCGGCCGTCTTCGAACCCGACGTTCTTAACCGTTAAAAGAACGTATCCCTCGTTTCCCGCGTTCAGGCTCTCGGTTTCAACGACAGGAACAGCGAGCTGGACTTCAGATTTTATTTTGATCGGGATATCGATACTCTCGTTGATGGTCTTGTACTGGTAGGATATGAGGTCAGTACCTTCCTGCTCCTGCTGGTACAGGTACGTGTAATTCAGGATGACCGGGACCGGGTAGGTTCCTGCCGGGGCATCCTGGTTGACCTTGATATGGAACGTTGCCGTCGCGCTGGTGCTTGCCGGAAGTTCCCCGATGACCTGCGGGTCGGCCTTGATAACAAGGGGGGCTTCTGACGCTCCAAGGGTCACGGTCAGCTGTTTTGCCGTGTTGGAGAGATCGGTCGCGTCGATAATGCTGGATTTGACAATCTTGAACTGGTTGAGTCCCGTATTGTCGATAACGACCTGGAGGTTGACATCGTCCCCGGGGGAAAACTCGTTCGTTCCCGCTACGTGGGCGTTTAATTCAGGGCTCCCGGCCATGTATTTTGTTCCGGCAAGCGCCGGGGTGACCGCGAGCACGGCAAGCACCAGAAAAAACAGGCCAGCTGACCGCAGGGTATTCAGGTGCGCTCTCCGCCGCGTGCAGGCTGATGTATTTGTCTGTTCCTTAAAAGATGGGAAA
>JBAZHU010000090.1:0-6525 GCA_041652215.1 Methanoregula sp.
GGCCGGGATCTACGCGAACGTGGCAATGATGCCCCTTGCTAAAGAGTACCGGTTTGCATCCCGGGACGAAATGGCCGCATTCTTCCGGCGCCGGTTCAAAGTGACGACCCGGGAGCAGGAGCAGATCCTCGACGCGTACCTCGCACCGCTCGTGCAGGAAAAGAACGGGGATGTTGTGGTGTCCGGCAGCTCAACGTACGCGAAAGTCTGGTGGAAGGCGACGGGAAGATCAGGATAAGGCTGCGGCCAGTGGCGCAAGGAACATCCCGTACATCAGGAAAATGCAGGCCAGGGTGGCAGCCGCTGTCGGTACCATTGCGCGGGAAAGCGGGATCTTCCTCGCGCTCGCAAGGCCGTTGCCCCAGAGAAGGGCGCCCCACGCAAGCGAGACAAGGAACCCGGTACCGCAGACTGCCGCAAGGATGAGCTGCGGCTGGCCGGCCATGTACAGCCCGAAATTGATGCCACCAGTGATCGCGAAGTACACCGCGTTTATTACGGAGCCGGCAAGCAGTACCAGGCCCGAGAGGAGCAGGAAAAATGCCGTACCGTAACCGATATTCTGGAGCGTTGCCGTAAAGAGACCGGTGCCTTTGAATACCGCTGATACGGCAAAGAGAAACGCCGAGAGCGCCAGCCACCAGGGCCAGGCGGAGAAGACAAACAGGGGATACGTTCCGAACACGAGAAGGAACAGATTCGGGATGTCCCCGTACAGGATCGCGGGAAAGAGAAGGGAGTTATAACCAGCACACAGGACAAGACTGCCAAGGGCGATGAGAGCGAACGGGCGGAAAAGGTTGGGCCGGCTTTCCGTTGCCTGCCGGAAAAAGAGATCCGGCCGGACAAGGATATTTTTGATCGCATTTTTCCCGAGAGGCATCTCAGCCGGGGCCGGGGCTCCGTCCGTTTCTGCGGGACGCCGGGACCGGCGCCTGTGGGCAAGATACCCGGTTGCGATCATGAGAAGTACGAGCGGCAGGCCAAGAAAGAGCAAGAGAAAGAGGAGCCCGACGCCCACCATATCGCTCACGAAAGGAAACCTCCGGATCCGGAACTGCATCGGGAATTATCGATCATAATAGTGGAGATGTCCGGGTTTTCCTGATATATACCTGACACTCTTGAACCGGGTCATGGGGGTATCTGTAATAGAGGCTTGAATCCCAACCCCCCATTTGAGAGGGTATGTCCAGGGTTATCGATCCTCCGACGGAGGGCTCGAAACGGCCGGACACCCAAAACCGGTTTCCAGTGGAAGCACTGTCCACGCCCATAGAGATTCCTGATTTAATCGGGTATTTTAAAAAATGGCGCGATTTAAAGGCCACTTCAACCTGCACGATAGCGGGCTTCTGTTGGCAGGGTTTTTGGGGTCGTCCAAGTGGTCAGCTGAACATGAGATCTGCCAACCGGTAGCTTCTGTGGGCCGTTTTCCGGATTTACATCGGAGAATTTTGCCAGGGTTGGGATCAACGGAAAAACCGGTCTCTTGGGGGAGATCTCGAGAGGGGCCGCGTGAGATGCACCGGATTCTTATTTTTTGCAAATAGCCGGGAGATATTCCGGAAAGAGCAAGTAAAGGCAATTCTTTTTTATGTCCGGCGCAGGTGGTGAGAGGATAGTACCCGCATTTCCCTGATTTCCTTAAGAGGAGCGATTACCACGAACTTCAAATGAGTTCAGGAAAAACCGGAAGATACCCTATGAAATTTGAAGAAATCCACCACATCGCATACTGTGCAAATGCTTCACAATCAATAAGGATTATCCACGGAACGAGTAGTGAAACGTGAAGGGAGTGATTTTCCCTGATTCCAGAATTGTTCCCCTCTTTTTCCTGCTGGTGCCCGCCCGTCAATTTTAATGAGGGATAGCTGCATGCTGAAAGGACGTCACAGGGCTCGATAGATGTATCCTCTTTTTTATGGGCTGCAAGTGCAACAAGATTAACAACGGAGTTTGGAAGTCTGGTGCCGTATATCTCCGTCGTCACAATGGCGAATTCCCGGCGGACATAATTGCGGATACTCCAGCGATCAACAACGATACCGGTCCGCTGGAGATATCCCGATGCACGGGCATAGGGCATCATTGATGCAAAGGTAATGCAAAGATCAACGACAGGAGATCCGATACGAGTATTCGGATAAAACGGCTGGTGGGCATAGACGACAGCACGGCATTTTTTACATTGGAACCTTTTTACCCGTACCACAATGGTCTTTTTGGTATTTCCATCAGTGATAACAGCAAACTGCTTTGTCCGGATATCATAGTCAGCGATACCACCGCCGCAATGCGGACAACAGTCCAGAGCGTCAAACAGGATGCCATCATACGCGGACAGTGTTGAGGGAATAAGATCTGCAAGAATCGGGAGGATCCTGTATTTCATTCTCATTCTTTCGTACGCTGCCTGCGCCAACTTTGGGCAAACTATCTAATTATATTGACATCTGATTCTTTACATAATCGGTTTTATTGTTAAATTCCCACCATTGTTCACCATTTTGAGGCATAATTCCAGAATGTTAATAATGTCCGGCATATGAAAAGAATTCCGTTCAACAACTAAATGTGGTTAACTGTGTGCAGAAATAGCGTGCAAAAATAGTGTGCAAAAATTCGTTGTTTGAACAGTTGGTGTCGTTTGATGAGTGGAACAAAGAGTACGTTAAAGTATGTACCCACGACGTGTCCTTACTGCGGTGTAGGCTGCGGTCTGAACCTCGTGGTTAATGACGGCAAACTCGTTGGAGTTGAACCGTACAAGCGCAGTCCGATCAATGAAGGCAAACTCTGCCCCAAGGGTATGACCTGCTGGGAACACGTCCAGAGCCCGGACCGGCTGACAAAGCCTAAGATCAAGAAGAACGGCAAGTTCGTGGACGCTTCCTGGGATGAGGCCCTTGACCTGATTGCAAAGAAATTCACGGAGACCTCCGACAAGTTCGGCCCCCGGGCCCTCGGCTTCCAGACCTCGTGCCGTACCGTCAACGAGGACTGTTACGCCCTGCAGAAGTGGGCGCGCGTGGCATTCCAGACAAACAACGTCGACAACTGCGCCCGTATCTGCCACGGGCCGTCGGTTGCCGGTCTCTCCCTCTCCTTCGGGTCCGGTGCGGCCACCAACCCGTTTGAGGATGTCCTGAACTCAGACCTGATCGTCATGTGGGGTTCCAATGCTGTCGAGGCCCATCCCCTCGCAGGCCGCCGCGTCATGCAGGCGAAAAAGAAGGGAATCCCGATTGTCGTGGTTGACCCGAGGTACAGTACCACGGCACGGCTTGCCGACAAGTGGATCCGGTTCAACCCGTCGACCCACATTGCGCTTGCCAACTCCATGATGTACTGGATCATCAAGGAAGGTCTCCAGAATACAGCATTCATCAACGAGCGTACGAAAGGCTTCGATGACCTGAAAAAGACTGTCGAGAAGTATGCGGACTGTGAGGAGATTCACGGTGTCCCGCTCGATACAGTCAAGGAGTTTGCCCGCCAGTATGCAAAAGCAAAGAACGCGGTCATCATCTACTGCCTCGGCATCACCGAGCTTACCACCGGTACCGACAACGTCCGCTCGATGGGCAACCTCGCGCTCTTAACCGGCAACATCGGCCGCCCGGGTGTCGGTGTCAACCCGCTCCGTGGCCAGAACAACGTGCAGGGCGCCTGCGATATGGGTGCGTACCCGAACGTGTTCTCCGGCTACCAGGCCGTCGCAATTCCCGAAAACCGTGCCAAGATGGAGAAGGCATGGGGCATGAAGGAAGGCTCCCTGCCTGACTGGTATGGCGTGACCTTAACCGAACAGATCAACCAGTGCGGCGACCCGATCAAGGCGATGTACGTCCTCGGCCTGAACCCGGTTGTTTCCTATCCCGATTCAAACCATGTCAAGAAGTCGTTTGAGAAACTCGACTTTCTGGTCATCCAGGATATTTTCTGGACCGAGAGCTGCGAGTATGCAGACGTCGTCCTGCCCGGCACCTGTTTTGCCGAGAAGGACGGCACGTTTACGAGCGGCGAGCGCCGTGTCAACCGTGTAAGAAAGGCCGTTGACGGCCCCGGCGAGTCAAAGTACGACTGGGAGATCGTCGGGATGCTCGCAAAGAAGATGGGTCTTGCGGGCTTTGACTGGAAAACCGCGAAGGAGGTCTGGGACGACATGCGGGCATGCACACCGGGCCAGTTCGGTGTAACGTACGAGAAGATGGAAAAGCCTGAATCTGTCCACTGGCCATGCCCGGCCATCGACCACCCGGGAACCCCGATCCTCCACGTGGGCAAGTTCTCCGCAGCGGACGGGAAAGGCACCATGTTTGGTCTCGAGTACAAACCACCGGCGGAAGTGGCAGATGCGGAATACCCGTACACGCTCATGACCGGACGGGTAATTTTCCACTACCACACGAGAACCCAGACCGACCGTGCCAGACAGTTGCACTACGAAGTGCCCGAGTCCTTTATCCAGATCAACACCATCGATGCAAAGAAGCTGGGTATCAGGGAAGGTGAGAAGATCAAGGTGACGAGCCGCCGTGGCGAGACCATAACGAATGCACGGATATCTGATGACGTTGCCCCGAAAGTATTGTACATGGCAATGCACTTTGACCAGGGTGCAAACAACCTCACCAACACCGCTCTCGACCCGCTCTCCAAGATGCCGGAACTGAAACACTGTGCTGTTAGGGTTGAAAAGATTACGGGGGCGAAGTAAATGGCAAAGAAAGGCGATATGCTCTACGCGTGGACCAACGATGCCGGCCTCTTAAAGAAGGCGGAATGCGGCGGCGCGGTAACCGAGCTTCTCAAGTATGCACTCGAGAGCAAGACCGTTGACGCAGTGCTTGCCGTAACACGCGGTGTTGACCTGTACGATGCGGTCCCGGTTCTTGTTACCGATCCAAAGGAGCTTGACAATTGTGCAGGATCGCTCCACTGCGGAACCATCCTCATGTCCAAACTGGTGATGGAGTACGTACCCAAGATGTCCGGCAAGAAACTCGGACTGGTTGTCAAGGGCTGCGACATGATGGGCCTGCTTGAGCTCGCAAAGCGCAAGGAAGTCAATCTTGACAACATCGTCATGATCGGTGTCAACTGCGGTGGATCGGTCAGCCCGGTCGCCGCACGGAAGATGATCAAGGAAAAATTCGGCGTCGACCCGAACACAGTCACCAAGGAAGAGATCGACAAGGGCCAGTTCATTATCGAGTACGAAGGAGGCCACAAGGGCATCCCCATGGATGAACTTGAAGAGGCCGGCTACGGCCGCAGGTCGAACTGCCGCCGCTGCAAGCTGAAAGTCCCCCGCCAGGCAGATCTTGCGTGCGGGAACTGGGGTGTGATTGGCGACAAGGCCGGCAAGGCAACCTTTGTGGAGGTCTGTTCCGAGAGGGGGGCAAAACTTCTCGACGGAGCAGTCAAAGCCGGCACGCTGAGCACGGAACCGGCAAACCCCCAGGGGATTGCAATCCGCGGTAAGGTCGAGGGTGCAATGTACAAACTCGGCGACAAGTGGCGCAAGCACGACTTTGAGGCACTCGCACCGGTTCTCTGGGAGACCATTGCAAAGGAGACCAGCCGCTGCATGAAGTGCCTGGCATGCATCGAGCACTGCCCGGTCTGTGTCACCCGTGCCGACAAGTATGAACAGCCCGATATGATGGTCCGCCATGGTTTCATCCCGGCCGACCCGATGTTCCACCTGCGCCGGTTTGCGCACATCTCCGACTCCTGCATCAACTGCGGACAATGCGAAGAATGCTGCCCGTGTGAGATACCGCTGGCACTCTTCAGCCACGCGATCCGCACGGAGGCGGACAAGTATTTCGAACCGAAACTGGGGAGGGCAGAATATACAAACTAATTTTTTTTATAAGGAAGCATATCCCGTGAACGATTCGCCTCATGCACGGGAAAAAGCATCATAAGGGATATCCGGGGGGACAGGAAATAAACCGGGGAGATCCTGTATGAAGATTCCCTTGTACCCCTCCACGTTTCTATTTATAAAAAAAGTGCCGGTTTGACCTGGCTGGCTGGTTCCCGGCTCTCTTTTTTTAAAGGGTATGTCCCGGGGGATCTATTCTCCGACGGAGAACTGGGACTGTCTACTATACCGGGATCGTTTCCACAGGAAACCTTGCCAACACCACTGGAAAAATCCTGATTAAATCGGGTATTTTTAAAAATTAACCGTTTTAATCGAAATAAAACCGGCCTCTTTGGCGGGCTTCTGTTGGCAGGGTTTTTGGGGGTATCCAGAGGGTCATCTGAGGGGGAGATCGGCCAACCGGAGGCCTTTGTAGGTCGTTTTCCGGTTTTACGTCGGAGAAACTGACATAAAATGAGATCTATCGACGGTGACCGGGGCATAACGCTCTTTCAGGTCTCCGGCAGGCCTTTCGCCCACGCACGCTTGTGGCATCCCCCGCTTAGCGATGATGCCGTATTACCTGCACATCGTATTGTGTTCTGTACAGGTAATACCGACGCTATCGCTCGCGCCCCTGC
>JBAZHU010000091.1:0-6467 GCA_041652215.1 Methanoregula sp.
TTCGGGACCGGTTTTTTTGATGCTGATGTAGATGTCGGGAAGTACCTGCGCTTCCTCGCAGGCATCGAGCGCGTTATCGACCGCTTCCTTGATCGTGGTGATAACGCCCCGGGTCGGGGAGTCAAAACCCAGCAGGTGTTTGTTCTTCTCGAAAAATTCCGCGACACTGATGCTGCGCTGCTGCTTTGCGAGTTCCTCAGCGAGCACCATGCGCTTTCACCTCGGCTATTGCCGCGGCCGGGTCAAGCGTCGTCTGCCCTCCTGAGTGGAGGTTCTTTAAGGTCACCTGCCCGGCCTCCGCCTCCCTCTGGCCGATCACGACTGCGAAATCTGCCGACTTTGACGCATGGGCCAGCTGTGCGCCAAGCCCGCGACCCATGAGATCCATCTCCGCCCGGATCCCGGCTGCCCGGAACTGGCGGGCGACCGCGAGCGCGAAGCTGCGCCCCTCGTCGGTGCAGACAATCCCGGCCACGGTATCTTTTACTGGCGAAACCTCGCCAAGAGAAACCATCACCCGGTCAAATCCTATGGCAAATCCCGCTGAAGCGACATCGTCGCCACCAAAGAGATGTGCGAGCCGGTACGCCCCGCCGCCAAGGATCTGGTTTTCCGCGCCGAGGTTGTGGGCGAATCCCTCAAAGACCATGCCGGTGTAATAGTCAAGCCCCCGGGCGATCCCGAAGTTAAACGAGTACGCGATCCCCGATGCATCAAGGATACCGGCCATCTGCTCCACGCGCTCTTTTTCCGGGATCGTCCCGGCGATCTCGAAGGCTTCGCCTAGCGTGCGGCACTCCACAAGCGAGGTAAGCGACTCGCCAAGTGCTGCCTTGCCCATATCAGAGAGCGTGGCTTTGAGTCCATCGAAATCCTTCTTGTCGAGATGCGCCATCACCCGGCGCTGGGCAGAAGGTTCGAGATCTTTTAAGAGCATTTTCATGAACGCAAGGTGGCCCACCTTAAGATCCCACGTGACACCGGTCGCGTTGAGCGCGTCTGCGGCAAGCATGATCACTTCCGCATCGGCCAACGCGGTGTCGGCCCCGATCAGTTCGGCACCGAACTGCCAGAACTGCCGGTACCGTCCTTTCTGCGGGCGCTCGTACCGGAAGCAGTCGGCAAAGTAACACCAGCGCAGCGGTTTTGGCGCGACTTTCGCTTCGTTGACGTACATCCGGATCACGGCTGCCGTGATCTCCGGGCGCAGGGCAAGTTTCCTCCCGCCTTTGTCCTCAAAGACGTACATCTCCTGCATGATCCCCTCGCCCGACCTGAGCGTGAAGAGTTCGAGATCCTCGAACTCGGGCGTGCAGACTTCCCGGTACCCGAACCGGCGCACTGCCTCCCGCATCTTTGCCTCAGTGCTGCGCCGCGCTTCCATCTCATCGGGAAGAAAATCCCGTGTGCCTCGTGGTTTCTGGATCATGCCTGGTAAAATCCCTTATGGTGTATTTCCTGCCGTCCCATTATTTTTTGTTGGTTGTGGGGCGTTTCACACTGCCCAGTGCCCGTTCGAGCGTGCTCTCATGTCCGGTCCAGATCTTCTCCCGGGTCATTCGTCCCTGCAGGTAGAGTGCAGCGACAATCAGCGCCAGTCCGAAAATCTCGATACTTTCGCCGGCAAGTGTGCAGAGAACGCCAAACGTGGAAAGGGCACCGTACAGCACACCCCGGTATGCCGCTTTCCGGTATCCCGAAAGGCCGGTCCGAAAGAAGATTCGCGCATCGCGCAGCCAGAGAAAGATCACGGCAGCCGCGCCAAAAAATGCGACATAAATCAGGTATGACATGGCAATGAACTAACTTATACTACGCCTCCCCATATCTGTATTATCACATTATGCGTGCAAACCCGGTGCTTTCGGCGCTCCTTGAACGGTACAAAAATGGCGAGATTGCGCTCGATGAGGCAGCACAGGAGATCGAAGGTCTCCGCCTGGAGCGGGTCGGGGATTTTGCCTGCCTCGATCTCGGCCGCGCCGTCCGGTGCGGGATGCCCGAAGTGGTACTTGCAGAGGGAAAGGACCCGGAACACCTCGCGGAGATTGCCGTCCGGCATGCAGAGGCGGCAGGTCGCTGCGTTGTTACCCGCATAACCCCGGAACAGGTCTCCGTGGTGCAGGCCCGGTGTTCGAAAAAAGGTATCGCGGCAGAGTACCGTACACCGGCCCAGGTTCTCATCCTCTCGACCGGTCCCGCACCGGAACCGACCGGCGGGATTGTTGCCGTCATCACGGCCGGGACATCGGACATCCGCGTTGCGGAGGAAGCGAAGATCATCGCAGAAGAGATGGGCTGCACGGTCAGGACCGCGTACGATGTGGGCGCGGCCGGCATCCACCGGTTGTTCCCGGCGCTCAAACCCCTCCTTGACGCGGATGTGTTTGTTGTCTGCGCCGGGAGAGAGGGAACGCTCCCGGCCGTTGTCGCGGGGCTTGTCGATAAACCGGTCCTCGGGGTCCCGGTCAGCACCGGCTACGGGTACATGGGCGGGGGCCGGGCGGCTCTCGCGAGCATGCTCCAGTCGTGCTCGGTCATTGCGGTCGTCAACATCGATGCGGGATTTACGGCCGGGGCGTTTGCCGCCCGGATCGCAAATGCGGGAGAGAAAAAATGAAGCGCGGATTTTATGTCGGCAGGTTCCAGCCCTACCACAACGGGCACCAGGCAGTCCTTACGGAACTCGCACGAACGTGCGACGAGATCATCATCGGTGTCGGGAGCGCGCAGCTCTCGCACACGCTCGGGAACCCGTTTACTGCCGGCGAACGCGTGCTCATGATCACACGGGCGCTTACCTCTCTCGGGTGCCCGTATTATGTGATCCCGATCGAGGATGTGCAGAGAAACGCACTCTGGGCTTCGCATGTCATTTCGATGACGCCTCCGTTTGATACCTGCTATTCGTCAAACCCCCTTGTAGTCCGGTTGTTCCACGAGGCCGGCGTTGAGGTGCAGTCGCCTGCGATGTACGAGCGCGACCGGCACAGCGGGACAGAGATCCGGCGCCGGATGCTTGGCGGCGAAACGTGGGAACACCTTGTCCCCCCTGCGGTCGTAACGGTGATAAACGAGATAGACGGGGTGGAGCGGCTCCGCCAGATCGCACGTGACGATTAAGTGACCGAGAACACTTTCTTTGTTTATGAACAAATGATCATGATACCTGCTACCTCCCTGATTCGGTAGTTACGGAGTGTCCGATGCTGAAATTTTTAAAATCGCTTCTGGGTTCTGGGCCCGACAAACAGATCAGCCTGACGTTTGAGGATGTCCCTGCATGGCTTGACGAACGCGAGAAAGCCGCGCGTGACAGCATCAGTGCTGAAGTGCAGGAGCCAATCCGCAGTATACGGAATGCCATGGCGAATCTCCAGCTGATGGTCAATAATCTCAAGGGCGCCGATCAGGATCCTGAAACCCACCCGAAGATCAAGAGTATTGCAAAAAATTCCCTGCCACTGTTTCTCAAGGCTATGAACACTGCGCTTGCAAAGGAACTCCCTGACGAGCCTGAAGAGTTCTATGCCGCGTCGGTCGAATGCGTGAAAGGAGCCTTAAACGCAGTCCGGGGCCAGGGCCGGTACCTGATGGTCGCGTTCCCGGATGAGATGAAGGAGACCAAGACCGGCATTGATGCGATTGGCCGGGAGATCAACGTGATGACAAAATCGATTGGCAGGTACAAACAGCAGGCAGGGCTTATCGAAGCCGCCCGCACTGCCCACATTGCGCTTGGCGATGCCGCACACGATCTTGAGCACTCGTACGGGAAAGAGGAGCGGCTCCGCGCCCTTATTGCCGGGTTCACCGGCCGGCTGGATGCGATCGCGCGGGAACATACCGGTCTCGAGTCCGATCCGTCGCTTGCCCAGCTTGACACGGAACGCGACCGGTGCGCCGGTCTTTCCCGGCAGCGTGAGGAGTGCCTGCGGCATTATGCCTCGCTTACCATGACGATGTCCCATGTCTTTCGTAAAGCGGAAAAGATCGCCATAAAAAAACATCTCCCAAAGGAAGTGCACCTGCTCAAGGACGCCATGGAGATCCTGTCCGATCACGAGGTTGCCGCGGCAGAACCGATCACCCGGGTCCTCGCGGCTGCGTGCCCGGTGGTAGATAAGATGGTAAGCGAAGGGGACATTGTCCTCAAGAACAAGGAAGAGCGTCTGGTATTTTCAGATACCGGAAAATTTTCTGGTGAAGTGTCCGGGCTGTGCGCACAGTTCCATGAGCTTGAGAAAAGCTGCCGGGACGCAGAAGAAGGGCTCCTGTCCCACCCGGTTCTTGCCCGACTGCGTGCGCTGGAGCGCGAGAAGGAGCAGCTGGAAGGAATGCGGATTCGTGAAGAGGAAGGAGTAACGGAACTGCTTGCCTGGAGACAGAAACTTGCAGACTCGGTTCCGTCGCTTAAAGAAGATCTGGTAAAAAAGCTGGAGGGGATGGCAGGGGAGACGGTGCAATTTCAGATGAACGAACCGGTGCGAGGGTAATGCGCCGGCGCGATCGTCTCGTATTGTTCGTTTTCCTCTTTTTTATGTGAACAAGTCTTCGACATTCCTGATGATCGATGCAAGTTTTTCCTGAGTAATGTCGTCGCTGATATGCCAGTTAACGGTACTGGTACCTGACGGGTGCATGACCGGTGTCCACCAATCATAGTGGGAATTCCCGATTATATCACTCATTCCGGTTTCTCCGTCCCGGCAAAATCCCCCAGTTCGCTCTGGTTGGCCGGGAAGGCATCCGACCAGCCATAGCAGTCGTGGAGCATCTGTGCGATGACATCGCTGTAGGTCATGTTGCCACGCTTGAGCGTAAGCAAAGCCTCATACACCTCGGGATCAATCCGGATCGATCGCCCCTCGCCTGCACGAGGCATAATTACCACTCAGTGGTAACAGTATATAAATATTGCCTAAAACCCCCATGCTTATTTTCAGAGAATCCTTGAAAATCCCACAAAAATACCGGTTTTCCGGTCATCCTGTGCGTCCCGCGCCGGCACTCGCATCACAGGGAACTGATGCACCGGGTCCCGCCAGTCACCCGAATATAGGTAAAGAACGTGTCATCGGCGTAGGCAAATTCCGGCATCTCGCCATAGCAGCCGCCAATCCTGAAGAGAGTCGGCATATCCAGCGGGACGCGTGCCGCATCGATCTCCCCTCCGGGAAACCCGGCATTCTTTTCACGTACAAACCGGATCAGGTGTTCCCTGATCCCGTCCGTGGTTTTGCGGCAGCAGATATGGGTGTGCTGGTGACCGCAGATCATATGGGAAAGGTCGCGTTTTTCGAGTGCGTCAAACGCCATCTGTGCGGTATAATGGTAACCGGTAAACGAGTCGCCTGCTGCATGGGACAAACGCTGCCAGCACTTGAGCCGGAGTGTCTGGGTACCGAGATCGAGCGGCCCCCCGTGGACAAAGAGCATTTTACCATCAACCCATTCCATCGGCATGCCGGAAAAAATGTCAAGGAGCGGGGAACCGCGCAGTTGTTCGTGCCGTAACGTACTGGTCTCGTCGCTTCCCGAGACCGGGACACCGTTTAGGAATGCGTGGTCGTGGTTACCGATAACAGACACCAGCCGGAATTCCCCGGCCAGATCACGGACGATCTCAAGAGTATTCTGTGGGCAGTTGCCGCGGTGCAGGAGATCCCCCAGGTTGACGAGGGTATCGACCGGTCCAAAGCGCGTCTGAAACGACGGGTCCCGGATAAATCCTGCGAGGAGCCCGAGTGCGTCAGCATCGGCGTGTACATCGGAAAAGATTACCGTGCCCATAAATCAGCGAATGGATATTGGTCGTTTAATCTCATATATACCCGTGATGCTCCGGGTTAGATCCATGTGCGTTTGCGATACGTGTGTAAGAAGGATATGTTCATGTGAGATTTCTGCACATGTACTTTATTCATCGTTGAATGCCCGGGTGTGCCAGGCGCCCACCGGGCCTTAAAAGGAGCAATCCATGGAAAAATTTCTCGGCGATTACATTGAACGGATGAGACCGGCCTTTGGCCGGATTCCTGAGAATACGGCACACGTTATCGCATCGGCATTTTTTTCGTTCAAGTTCGAATTGTATCCAAAAACCCTTCGTGAATGCGCTGCGGCTCTTTCGCAGGTACCCGATGGCGGCGGTAACGATGCCCTCAAAAAATCGCTCACCATTGTCCGGTTGTACGCGGAGGCGCTGGAGAACGCGCAGGTCCGGCCTGATGCCGTGCCCGTGTTTACCGAACCGGAACTGGCGTTCCTTGCCGTGAACCTGCCCCGGGATCGCATTGAAGATCCAGAGACGCTGGAACTGGACAACGCCCTTGCCCTGATCTATGCAGTCGCCGTTATCACGTCCCCGGATGACGAACAGGCGCTGGACGAACACCGGAATTACGTTATCACGCTGCTGGAAACCTATAAGCGGGCTCTTGGGATTCCATAATTTTTTTTAGGAA
>JBAZHU010000092.1:0-6451 GCA_041652215.1 Methanoregula sp.
GCCCGCATCTCCGACGGTTGCAGGAACTTTTGGGGTTCATTGGCGAGCAATGCGACTCCCGTGATGGAGACCCGGTCCCCGTTTTTACTGGTATAATTTAGGGTTCCCGGGGCGGCTGGTTCAATGGCGAGCAATAAAAATCATGTTTATGTATACGACCGTGAAATGGTGCCATGTGGAAGAAATTCCACAAAAACCAGAAAAGACCAGCGGGCTCTCATGGGCGGGGCCGTTTTTTCACCACCCCCAATAAAGGCTTCAGGAACTTTCGACAGTATCGCCTCATCAGGTGTGAAAAATCCGGCCGGCTACCCTGATTCATATTATACAGCGGATCAGTACATCAAGGTTTGGATCTCATAAAAGATCCCGTCCATGATCTCCCCTGTTTTCTGGATTCAGGAGGCAATCATCATGGAAACAAAGATTGGATATTTCGCATCGATCGAGCAGTACAAGCCGATGGATGCGCTGGAACAGTCAGTACGGGCAGAAAAAGTCGGCTTTGACTCGATCTGGGTCGACGACCACTTCCACCCGTGGTACCACACCGACGCCCAGGCCGGCCAGGCATGGGCATGGATGGGCGCTGTGCTCCAGGCAACAAAGAAAGTCTTTGTCTCGACCTGTATCACGTGCCCGATTCTCCGGTACAACCCGGGTGTCGTTGCCCAGACCTTTGCAACCCTCCGCCAGATGTACCCGAAGCGTGTCGGTATTGCAGTCGGGGCCGGCGAGGCCTTAAACGAAGTGCCGGTCACCGGCAAGTGGCCGAGTGTCCCCGAGCGCCAGGAGATGACCGTTGAAGCAATCGAGGTCATGAGAAAACTCTGGGAGAGCAAGGCACCGGTCTCGTTCAAGGGCAAATACTTCACGCTCGAAAAGGCGTTCCTGTACACAAAACCCGCTGATGAAGTCCCGCTCTACTTCTCCGGCATGGGCCCCAAGGGTGCAGTGCTTGCCGGCAAGTACGGCGATCACCTCATGACCGTCTCTGCCGACCCGGACACCTTAAAGAACGTCACCATCCCGAAGTTCGAACAGGGTGCAAAGGAAGCCGGCAAGGACGCAAAGAAGATGGAGCGCGCCATGCTCATCTGGTATTCCGTTGACCCGGATTACGAAAAGGCAATCGAGGGCAACCGGTTCTGGGCAGGCTGCCTGGTCCCGTCCATGTTCAAGTACCGTGTCAGCGACCCGCCGGAGGTTCAGTTGCATGCAGACATGGTCGGCAAGGAAATGATGAAGAAGAACTTCCTGTGCGCGACCGATGCGGAAGGCCTGATAAAAGAGATCGAGCGGTTCAAGAAGGCAGGTATCACCCACTTCTGTCTCGGGAACTCGAGCCCGAACGTGAATTTCGGTATCGATGTCTTCAAGGACATCATCCCGCACGTAAAGTAAGGCCTGGACAGGAAACCCCCTGATCCTCTCCTTTTATTCGTACCCTTACGGAGGTAAACACCATGGAACCAAGAAACCTCGCAGCACTCTTTGAGCTGGGCGCCGTGATCTATCCGGATAAGGAAATCGACGCGACGGACCGGCCCTGGTACTCTCTTCCCGGATCAAACGGAGTCTTCTTAAAAGACCTGGTGACGGGAAAGGAGACCGGCGGAAAGTTCAGCTATCACCTTGTACGCATTGAGAAAGATTGTGAAGTGCCTGACCACGATCACGAGACCCAGTGGGAATGGAACATGATCCTTCGCGGCAAAGGCACGTTCCTTTTAGGCGACAAGGAGGTTGCCATCCAGCCCGGCCAGTCGTTTGCGACCCCGCCGAAAAACCATCACACGGTGAGCGCCGGTAACGAGGAACTTTCGCTTCTCGCCGTGTTCGTCCCTGCACTTGCGTGAACCAATTATCTTTACCGTTGTCGGGACTAAAAATAAAACCCATTTTATCGGGATGTACACTGGTCAATAAAAAAAAGTCCCGTTGTAGCAATGGAACCTCTCTATCGAAGGTGTTTTGTCATGCCAACCCATGTGAACGGAAAAGACAAAGGGAGCGTCAGGTTGTTTGCGCTCTCTACCTGCCAGTGGTGCCACAAAACCAAAGAACTGCTGGAGGAACTCGGCGTTGCATTTGACTACGATTATGTCGATCTGCTTACGGGAAAGGAGCAGAACGACGCACTGGATATCCTGGAGAAATGGAGTCCCAACGGGGCATTTCCCACCGTTGTGATCGATGACAAACGCGCTATCCAGGGATTCCGGGAAAAGGAAATACGGGAGGCCCTTGCAGCGTGAATGTGTATTAACGTCACAGAAAATTCATCAATGCCCGGTGCTGGTATGAGTTTTTTTTAACTCATTCCTACAACATCCGGATAAATCGTGGTGACTTCTTCGTGTAAAATCCCGGACCCCGCACCAGTACCTTTCTTTTGATCCTCGAAATTTTCCAGCAGCCTTATTGCCCGGATCGCGCCGAGTACTACCATCATGCAGAGTCCGGGGGACGGCGGGTGCGGCAAAGCAGCGGTGCCGGTATCAGCCGGCCCTGATGAGGACCTGTACAGCGACCTCTGCACGTGGCGTGAGCAGCTGGCCCGGAGCATCGCCCGCAACAACATCGGGATGCGGAGCAGCCGGATCGGGCTTGCCGTCAACCGGGCGATCTTCTCTCTTCTCACCATTGCCATAGCAGAGGACCGGGGCCTTCTTGCCCGGGGCACGCTTTACGATCTTGCTGAAGGTGGAGAGGCCCTGCTGTCGGAGCTCGTTTCCTTGTTTGGCGACCCGTGGGCCGGTACTGAGGGGGATGCGACCGGACGGGCTTTGGAAACTTTCCCGGCAACCGATGATGCCGTGGCTGGAGGGATCGTCGCCCGGCTCGCAGCGCCGGACCGGCCGTACGATTTTGCTCAGATCCCCCTTCCCTCAGTTGCGGCCGTGCTCGACCGGTATCTTTTGCGCACGGTCCGCCGGTCTGCCGTCCACCAGGCGGTCGTTGTTGACCGGCCGGGCGCCGGGGCGGATCAGCCTGATCCGTCCCCGGCTCTTTTTGAATATACCGCAGAATGCACGCTTGCCGCTGCTGTTGACGGGCGATGCCCTGACGATCCCCTCCCGTTGCGGGTGATCGACCCGGCCTGCGGGGCAGGCAGGATGCTGCTTTTGGCGTACCGTTCCCTGATCGATAATCCCCCCGGGCGGCGGCTTACCGCTGCGGAGCGGGCCGATCTCCTGTATCCCACGATCCACGGCCTCGATCTCGATCCCCACGCGGTCGCGGCCGCCCGAATGCTGCTCGCTCTCGCGGCCCTGGATGGAGGAGGGCCGGCTGCCTCACCTGCTGCATTCTTTGCGGCATTCCGTGGGCATGTTATGATCCTGTCGGGTACAATCCGGTGCGGAAATGCGCTCGTCGGCCCGGAGATCGCAGATGACGAGTCATGGGCGTTCTGCCCGGTGCGGGAGCGCCACGAGATCCGGCCCTTCGCGTGGCAGGAGCACTTTCCAGAAATCCTGGTTCCCGGCGGGTTTGATGCGGTGATCTCCTGCCCTCCCGAAACACCGGTACCGGCCCGGGAATGGCTCCGGCAGTACTTCCAGCGCCACTATGCGGTGTATGATCCGGAGGCCGGGCTTTCCGCGTACGTGATAGAAAAAAGCCTTGCCGTGCTGCGACCCTGTGGCGTGGCCGGGATTATCACCGGTAGCCGCTGGCTTCATGCGAAGTCCGGGGCATCTCTCCGCACGCTCGTTCTTGGCCGGCAGATCGAAGAGATCGTGGAGGCAGGGGACGGCGCCTGTTCTCTCCGGCTCATGAACACGCCCTCATCACACCCGTTTGTCGCGAGGGCGGCAGGTGCAGCCATGAGGGGGGTACGGGACATCCCGGGGTTTCCCGTTGATCAGCAGAGCCTTTCCGGCGGGGGCTGGACGCTCCGCGACACAAGAAAAGACCGGTTGCTTGAAAAAATTTCCCGGGCCAGAACACCTCTCGGGGAGTACGTGCTTGGGTATATACAGGACGATAACGGGATCGCTCCGGCCCCCGGGTTCGTGATCGATGAGCACGAACGAAATGAACTGGTTCGTGCCGATCCGCGCTGCATCTCCTTCCTGCACCCGTACGTTTACGGGGAAACGATCGAGAGGTACGGTATCCCGGCTCCCCTTCAGTATGCAATTTTCATCCCGCAGGGGTGGACAGACCACCACCCGGCAGCGGCAGGTCACGCGTGGCGGTGGCTTAAAAAAAGGCACCCGGGTATTGCCTGGCACCTCAAAGAGCACGAGGTGTTCTTAAAATCACGGTCGGTGCAGGGCGATTACTGGTGGGAGACAGTGTGCGACCCGGAGGCATGGCGGCAGGAGAAAGACCGGATTATTTTTCCGGCCCGGATCTTCCCTCCGCGCTTCACACGGTGCAGCGGCCGGGCCGTGTTCGATGAACACACCGGCAGCATCCCGTCCGGGAACCTGTACCTGCTTGGCATTCTCAACAGCCGGCTTGCTCAGTTCGTGCTCCGCAGTCTTGCAAAGGAGTCCGGTACAGCAGGGGATGACCGGCCCGGTGAGATCCTCGCCCGGTTCCCGGTTGCGACCCCGGATTTTGACGACCGTAACGATTTAGCCCGGCACGGCCGGATGGTTTCGCTTGTGACGGAGATGCTTGAACTGCACCGGCACCTTGGCCAGGCCGTGTCCGAGAAAGAAAAACGGCTTATCTCGCTGGAGATCGCCTCAACCGGAAAGCAGATCGATTCGCTGGTGTACGGGATCTACGGGCTTTTTGTGGATGAGATTACCGTCGTAGAATCATTTTCTTCGACGCAAGATTGCCCCTCGTCCGGAATGTGGCTGTAATGGCCCTCCGGCTGGCAGTTCTTACGGGAAATGGCCGTTAGCATACCCGAAAAAAACAAAGACGCTGCAGGCCCGCTATCGTGCAGGTTTAAGTGGCGTTAAAAACGCCTCTTTTCTGGAAATACCCCCAATATGCTGGATTCTCTAGGGGCGTGGACACCATTTCCCCTCCAACCGAAAATGAAGATCGTCCGATTGGCAAACGGAGCGTTTTACGGGGTTTTCTGAGTGTCGATCCGTTCTGGTGACTCGTCCCGTATGATGGGGATGTCGATCCTGAAGGGAGCCTTCTTCCAGTACGCCTCCCGGTAGTGGGTGTTTCTGTACCCCTCTTTTGTGTTCTCCTCGATCTCGGCAGTGGTGCCGGGCAGGACATAGAACCGCCGGAATGCCCGTTCGTTCTGGGTCCGGAGCCAGAGCTCGCGGATCACGTACGGCGGGAGGGGGAGGGTGCGAAGTGCGGCAACCTCATCCGGGAATTTTTTCTCGATGATGCAGTCGTCTCCGATCCCGTACCGGGTCTTTTTTAATTTTACGGCCACTATCACGGTCTTTCGGTACATCAGGCCATCGAACGGTACGGCCGGATCGGTATTTTCCGCACAATGATAGCCCATCTCTCCGGCACAGTTCTTCCATCCGGTACGGAGATTTTCCGGTTCTTTTTTGTTCATAACCTGCTCCCGGAACAGAACCTGCAGTGCGCTGTTGCCGTATTTTTTAAAAGAATGAACGGGCGGGCCATATGCTTTGTTGTTGAGAATATTTTTTTTCGGGCCGGTAACTGTTGCGGCTGCTTTGGGTATCCTTGCGAATACAGGTCGGTATGATTATTTTTGCACGGCGTCCCGGTACGCACCCTTCGGCACGATGATCTCAAACCGTGCACCGGTGCCCGGCTCCCCGGTCTCTTTAATCGTGATGCCGGTAAGAGAAAGAATTTCCCGGACAAGGAACATCCCAAGGCCGGTGTTTTTCCCAAAACCCCGCTCGAAGATCCGTTCCTTCTCGTCAGCAGCGATGCCGATCCCGTTGTCTTCCCAGACAACGATCAGATCGTCACCCTCATTACGGGACGATACCCGGATCTCAGTCACCCGCTGCCCGTGCCGGATTGAGTTGTCAAGGAGGTTGGTAAAAACTTTTTCCAGCATCGGGTCCGCAAATACCTGGATTTGCCGCACGTCCGTGTGGAGCGTCATTGTTGCCGGGGCCTGCAAGCGGGGCATCGCCGTGTCCAGCGCAATCCATTGCGGCTCATGGGTGCCAAGGCTCTGGTAGAGCCGGGTGAATTCGATCTGCGACCGGATTGCCGTTGTGGCGGATTTTATTTTTCCTAAATACTCAGCCAGCGCGGGATCGTTCCATTTCGTCTCTGTAATCTTAATAAACCCGAGAATAACGGAAATCTTGTTGAGAATGTCGTGCCGGGTGATGCTGCCAAGCAGGCTGAGCTGGCGGTTCGCCCGCAGGAGGGCATCTTCAGCTCTCTTGCGTTCCGTGACGTCAATGATCACGCCCCGGAGCCCGATCAGTTTCCCGTCAGGGTCCGTCACCCGGGAAGGGCGGATCTCGATAACCAGATCGCGCCCGTCACGGTGGCGGGCGGTAAATTCGAACGGCAG
>JBAZHU010000093.1:0-6255 GCA_041652215.1 Methanoregula sp.
AGCGGCAGAACGCTCTGTCTTCGCATCGATAACAATGAGAGGGATCATACCGTATCACTGGGGACTTGCGCCTACTACTACCATTCTATTTTCTCCGGATCCTATAAATGCCCCTTTTTAAAAAGTGTGCAGCCACGACACCCGCTCCACCTGCCGCCAGAGTTTAAAATGTTTAAAAAAGGAACGGTACGTTATGCAGCCACGGGCAATCACCTTCTCGAAAAACGTCTTCCTGCCGCTCACCAGCGTCTGCCGGAACCGGTGCGGGTACTGCTCGTTCCGTACCCCGGTGCAGGAGGGATGTGTCATGCAGCCTGATGATGTAGAGGCGACCCTCGCACGGGGAAAAGAGTTCGGGTGCACCGAGGCGCTCTTTACCTTTGGCGAGCACCCGGAAGAAGAGCCCGGGTTCTCCCGCTATCTTGAAAAAACCGGTTACGATTCCATTCTCGATTACTGCGAGGCGATGTGCCGCTTGAGCATAGAGTACGGGATCCTCCCGCACACGAATGCCGGCATCCTGACGTACGACGAGATGAAACGGCTTCGCCGGGTAAACGCGAGCATGGGGCTGATGCTCGAAACCACAGCGCGGATACCGGCGCATAATGGATCGAAAGGAAAGGAGCCGGAGGTGCGCCTTGCGATGATGAAGGACGCAGGAAAACTCAAAATCCCGTTCACCACCGGCCTGCTCCTTGGCATCGGAGAGACTGAGGCTGACCGCGAAGAGTCGCTTGTGGCAATCCGGGATATTCACCGGAAGTACGGGCACATCCAGGAAATCATCCTCCAGAACTTCTGTCCCAAGGACAACACACCCATGGCCGCGTTCCGGGTACCGGAAACAAAAGAAGTATGCGACACGATCCATATGGCGCGCCGGATTCTTCCCCCGGAGATCGCTATCCAGGTTGCCCCCAACCTCATCGATGCGTCCCGGCTCATCGGGTGCGGGGTCGATGACCTGGGGGGCGTTTCCCCGGTCACTATCGATTACGTGAACCCGGAGCACCCCTGGCCCGCAATCGACGGCCTCAAAACAATCGTGGGCGACGCGACCCTCCGCGAGCGCCTGTGCATTTACCCCCGGTTCATCCACATGGGCTGGTACGACCCCGGTTTAGAACCCCTAATAAACCGGCTCGATCAACGTATTAGAACAGGGAGCGGGCAACCGTGAAGCAGAAAAAACTCCTGTATACCGGCAAGGCCAAATCGGTCTACCATACCGATGTGAAGGGAAAACTGATTGTCGAATTCCGCGATGATATCACCGCGTTTGATGGCGGCAAGAAAGACACGCTTACAAACAAGGGCAGTTACAATGCCGGCGTTTCTGCATTCGTCTTTTCCTACCTCGAAAAGAACGGTGTAAAAACGCATTTCCTGGAGATGCTGGACGAAAAGAGAATGGCCGTCCGCGAACTTTCCATGATCCCGCTCGAAGTGATCGTACGGAACCTCGCGGCTGGTTCGATCGTCAGGAACTATCCGTTTAAAGAGGGAAGCCCCTTGAAACCCCCGGTAATCGTGATCGACTACAAGGACGATTCCCGGCACGATCCGATGCTCAACGACGATCTCATTGTTGCGCTCAAAATTTCCACACCGGCTGAACTTAAGAAGATTAAAACGATCGCGCTGAAGGTCAACACGCTCCTCTCTGGCCTGCTCGCAAAGCAGGGCATCACGCTCGTAGACTTCAAGATGGAGTTTGGCCGGCAGGGAAAAACGATCTATCTTGGCGATGAGATCAGCATGGATTCGATGCGTCTCTGGGACAAGAAGACCGGGGAGTCACTCGACAAGGATGTGTACCGGTTCAACAAGGGCGACGTGATGGCGACCTACAACCGGGTGGCGGCACGGATCACAAAAAAGCCCGGCACTGCAAAAAAAGCAGCGGCACCCGGGAAGACCAGAAAGCAGACCCGGTAACGGAACCCGGCCCGGCCGGTGCTTTTACGTCACCGGGCACAAAGCATAAGATATCATAGAAAAATACCCGTAACACCGGTATGAGGCGGACAATTATGGTGCAGGATCCACATGCTGAAGCGGACATGCTCAAATGGGCGCAGGGAATCGCCCGTAAGAACGGATGGGTACTTAACCCCGATGAAGGCCACCTGAACATCGTGATCCGGGGGCTTGTACGGAACAAGGAAAAATTCGGGCGACCCTACTGCCCCTGCCGCCTGCGGAGCGGGGATGAGGAACGCGACCGTGCCATCGAATGCCCGTGCATCTACCATAAAGACGAGATCGCAAAGGACGGGCACTGCCACTGCCTGCTCTACTATAAAACGCCATAACGGGAACACCACTTTTTTTGCCCCGCACTCCCGGTATGACCGCGACGGCACACAATCCTGCAAAAAAACCCGGTCTTGCACCGGTTGCCGGGAGGGATCCGGAGATTCTTATCCTTGGCAGTTATCCTTCCCTCATGTCGCTGGAAACGGGCGAGTATTACGGCAACCCCAAAAACCAGTTCTGGAAGATCGCAGAGACGATTCTTGGAATCGACCGCACCCTGCCGTATACTGTCCGCATCTCACAGATCATTGAGCACCGGATCGCCCTCTGGGATGTCCTTGCCACCTGTACACGTGAGGGAAGCGCAGATACCGCGATCAGGGACCCGGTCAAAAACGACATCTGGGGATTTCTTGCCGCACACCCGACCATACGGTCTATTGCGCTCAACGGAAACACTGCCGGCCGTTACTATACCCGGATGAACCTCGGTTTTCCTTTTACGATCCTGCCTTCGACAAGCCCTGCCTATGCCCGCATGACTCTTAACGAAAAAGTGCGGGAATGGGCATGCATCCGCACGCAAGCACATCCGGTAAAAAGAAAGGATCCGGCTGCCGGCCTTACCGTTCGAGCCGCAGCTTCAGGAAGATGACATGGTAGATCGCATAGAACCCGCAGAGCACGGCAGCGGTGTACCCGAGAATGGCAATCCACATAACCTCATTTGGCAGGGAGACCCGGGAGGCCTGGAGCACCAGCGAGGAGCCGACGACGAGCGCAGCGACAACAAGGCCGATCATGATCTTGTCGCTTGCCCGGTCAAGTGCCATCTGGAGTTTCTTTAAATCGGTATCGACCACTTCGAGCCTGATCGTCCCGGTCGAGAGGCGTTTGAGCATGAGATTGACATTGCGCGGCAGATCGAATGCGGCATCGACTGCCTCAAGCAGGGAGTTGGTGGCCCTTTTTGCATACGCTGCCGAGAGGACGTTTGAATCGGAAAGTTTCCGCAGGTAGGGAGTGATCTCCGAGCCGAAACTGAACTTGGGGTCGAGCCGGACAGCGACATCCAGTACCATCACGAGTGTCTTTAACAGGAGCATCAGGCTCATGGGCACCTTGAGGTTATACCGGCGCATCACTTCCGTGAGCTCGTTTATCATGAGACCGAAATTAAACTGGAGGATCTCGTCCCCGCCGCCGAAATCATGCAGCATGATGTAGAGATCGTCCCTGAGCGCCTCACGGTTCTCCTCGGCGATAACGATACCAAACCCTTCAAGCGCCTTGAGGATCATGTCGACATCGTCTGTGGTCAGGGCAAAGAGCAGGTTGATGAAGAGCTGCTTTTTCTCCGGGCGCAGTACGCCTACAATGCCGAAATCAAGGAAGACCAGGTCCCCCATGTCTGAAACGAGAAGGTTCCCCGGGTGAGGGTCGCCATGGAAAAAACCGTCCTCGAAGATCATCTTCAGGTACGCATTGAATCCCCGGACCGCGATATCGTGCGGATTGCATCCCTGTGCGGTGATCGCCTCAACGTTATCGACCCGGACTCCCCGGACAAATTCCATGACGAGCAGCCGGGGCGAGGAGTATTCCCAGTAGATCTTCGGGAAATGAATGCCCGGCACATCACGGAAGTTCCGGGCCATCCTTTCTGCGTTCCGGCCGTCGCGGGTGAAGTCCAGTTCTTTTCTTATCTGGGTGGCGAAGTCCTGTACAAGGCCGGCAGGATTGTACATCCGAGCTTCGGGGAAGACCGCCTCGATCCTCTCTGCCATGGACTGGAGGATCCCAAGATCGTTTTCTATCTGTTCCGGGATCCCGGGGCGCTGGACCTTGAGGGCGACGACCGTCCCGTCCCTGAGCACGGCGCGGTGGACCTGTCCGATCGACGCGGATGCTACCGGGGATTCGTCGATCTCGCAGAACCAGTCTTCCAGGTTCGGGCAGGTCTGGTGAAGCACCCCGATAACCTCGGAGAACGGCAGAGGTTTCGCATGATCCTGGAGTTTCTTGAGCTGCGTGATCAGCTCCGGGGGGAAGATCTCCGTCCTCGTGCTCATGATCTGCCCGAACTTCACAAACGTGGGCCCGAGATCTTCGAGAGCCAGTCGTATACGTTCGTACACGGTGGACTGATCCGGCGCCTGTTCTGTACCCGGCAGACGGAACCGGGTCTTTCCGGGGAATGCTTTCTCCAGTGCGATACCAAAACCGTACTTACTCAGAACATCGATAATCTGGGCGTACCGCCGGATACGGGTGACCATGGATACAGTTTGGCAGTTGGGATACTTAACACTGGCTCATATGTTACCAGAACGTTTCGGCATTAAAATAGGTTTTAAAATAAGTCTAAAAGATTAGATGTTTTAGGTATAATCCCAGCCCAGATTGTCCATTATTTTTTCTAATTTCTTCTTACGTCTTTGTTCAACAAGCATTCTATTATAAATTGAAGTCCGAGTGGCAAGTGCATCATCCTTCGTTTTGATTAAAAACATACCACTAGTGCCTCTTTTTGAGCCAATATATATCCCATTATCTCGAAGAGGCCCCAAAACACGTATTTGCCAAGTCTCTTTTTTTATTTTGTATCCTTTTGATTGCAAGTGAATAATTATTTTATCTGTAGGAATTGCATTGTCAAGACCGATCGCATTATCTAACAAAAACGAAATTGTTTCAACCATTACAGGGCTATATTTTGAATCTTTTAATTTCCCCTGATCATGCAGGAATTTTTTATATATAGTTATAAATTGCATACTCGATATATCGAGACTGTTTTTATTTAACATTTACGCAACTGTCTTTCAGTACGTGCAAGATCGATGCGTGCTTCAGCCTCTTCTATATATTCAGGATCAATTTCAAACCCAATAAAATCAACATCGAGGTTTATACATGCAACCGCGGTTGATCCACTCCCCATAAAAGGATCCATAACAACCCGCACATTATCACGGCCATGATCGCGGATACACATCATAGGTAGTTTTTCAGGGAACATTGATGGATGTGGTCGGGCAGAATTGATTGTTTTGTAGGGTATGAACCACGTATTTCCCCGATCACGTAGGTCAGATTTTGATGATTTCCATCGGCGGATATTACTTTTGTCTTGATAGGCTACCCCAATTGCCAATTTATCCAATTGAACAGTGCCTTTTTTTGTAAAATGGAAAATAAATTCATGGCAATCGTGATGATACCTGCTGCTGTTAATCGGTTTGTAATGACCTACCGCAATATCTCCCTTAATATTACTATAATTTCCAACGTCTTCTAATGGAATTGCAATTGAATTTATCCAATGGATCATATTTTGTAAATGGAATAGATTTTTCAATTTAATTGCAATTTCCAAGGGCAGCAAAGGATTTTTTAATGTACCTCCCACATTTAGAAAAAATGATCCATCCTCTGCTAAAACACGCCTGCATGCAACTGCGACGTCATATATCCATTTGAGATATTGTTCCTCTGATTTTTTATCAGAATATGTATGATAGGGGATTCCAATATTGTAAGGAGGTGAAGTTACAATCACATCTATGGATTTTGGATCCAACAACTTCATGCCATCCAAGCAATCCATTTGATGGATTTTGTTTAGTTCCAAGAGTGAGCTCATACTATTCTTCAAACTCCCATCTATCCGTTTTAGATTTTATCATCTACTATACTCGTTAATATTTGATATTATTCACCTTCTGATTACCACGCAAGTTACAATGTATATTAGAATTAATTCGGGGCTTTTTGCGAGGTAAATAATTGTCCCGTCCATAAGTGAAGATAGCGCAAACCTCTAAACGGATCACCTTACGAATTGCCACGCACTATCGATTGGCGCGCACTATAAACACTCAAAAGATTGCCTCACTCATCTGTGGCATCGCCAAACGTCATATCGTTATCAAAATAGTGCTCGCGAAGACCTTTAAGCGGCAGCTTGTGGATATAATCGTAGGACCGGGA
>JBAZHU010000094.1:0-6158 GCA_041652215.1 Methanoregula sp.
AGCTTTTTTACCGGGAGTTTCTTGTCCTTTTTTGCCTCGTCCTTAAGTGCGTCGAGGTAGATCTGGTGCATCCCTGTATAGACCGAATCCGGGGTAAACGAGCAGACCCGGTATCCGGATTTTTTTGCTGCCGCCCCTTTGATGAACAGGTGTGTGCACTGCTTTGCGATGACAAAATCTTTTAACAGGCCGATATAGTTTGCAGGAAAGATGATGATGTTCTTGTCGATGTTGTAGGTATAGACATCGATGAGTGTTCCGCCCGGTGCTGCATCCGGTTTCCGGAGCAGGGTTATCTCGGTGTCGAGCATCCGTTCGGTCTCGGAAATGAACATCCGGATCGGCTTGGACAGGGGCATATTGGTCTTCATGGCTCTTCACCCCGCCGTATTTTTGTATCGACAGCGACCCGGCATATGTTCTCCCACTCACCCGTAACGGGTAGTCTTTACTTTAAACAGGGAAAAAAGTTAGGATTTGGAAACCCGACCGGTAAAGACCACGGACCGTCCTTTGGTTTTCTTTCACAATTTCTTTCGCGGTTTTGCGAGGGTATGGATAAACCCGGTAAACGGGTTCTGTTTTTTGGGCCGGAAAACCCCCTGGTTGACGTACCTGACATCTTCGATGGAGAAGAACGCATCCGGGTTGGTCTCCTCGATGTGCCGGGTAATCCGGGGAACATCGTCGCGGTTCACAAGCGAGATTATCATCATTACCCCGCCCCGTGATCCTTTCGCATCGAGGCTGGTTGTGCCGTAATGCTCTTCCTGCAAAAACTGCGTGATGTCACCGCTGCTGCCATCGGTGGTAATGATGCGCATGATCACCATGCCGATCGAGAGTTTCTCCTCTATGACAAGGCCCACGTACGTCCCGAGTGCAAACCCGAAGGCGTAGGCGAGGAAGTACGAGAGGTTGGAGAGATTGTTGAGCACCCCGACAATGGCAAGCAGCCAGATGATGATCTCAAAGAACGCGATGACAGGGGCGAGGTACTTCATGCCTTTTGAGAGAAAGACAATCCGGAGCGTCTCCATGCAGACGTTTGCGACCTGCGCAAGGAAGATGAGCAACGGGATGACGATCCAGTTAAAGATCTCGGGACTGATAAAGAAGAACGCCAAAGTGAATACCCCGGTATTTCAGGATTGCATACGGTGTCGAGCAGATGGTGCAACGGTAAATCTCAGGAAGTTTGCCGTCGTTTGTATATCAAGATTACGGGGAAATCTGCTCAAAAAAGGGAGATATGGTAAGATTAACGCAATCACCCGGATGAACGGGCCCGGTTTTTATTTCGGGTGCCTGTTCACGCGTTCAGGCATACTTCGCGGGGTCGGTATCGAATTTCTTCTTGCAGCCCGGGGCGCAGAAATAATATTTTTTTCCCTTGTACTCGCTCATGAACTTTGCTGTTTTCTCATCAACGGTCATCTTGCAGATCGGATCGATAGCCATTTTTACATCACCAAAGGATCTTTTTTCCTTGCTTCCGGTATATATCCTTTGAGGAGAAGCGAGAGCGTAACAACCGTCACCGAGCTTGCCGCCATTGCAAGGGCAGCAAGTTCCGGCCGGAACACAAACCCGAAGAACGGGTAGAGGAGACCGGCACCCACCGGGATCAGGGCCGCGTTGTAGGCAAACGCCCAGAAGATGTTCCCTTTGATCCGGCCCATCACTTTCTTTGAGAGTTCGAGCGCCGCGACCGCGTCGAGCAGGTCGTCGCGCACGAGCACGATCTCCCCGCTTTCGATGGCGACATCCGTCCCGCTGCCGATCGCGATCCCGACGTCTGCCTGCGCAAGCGCCGGGGCATCGTTGATCCCGTCGCCGACAAACGCGACGCGCTCGCCTTTATCCTGCAAGGCTTTTACTTCCGCTGCTTTTCCCCCCGGGAGGACTTCGGCGATCACCCGGTCGATACCGATCGTGCGGGCGATGGCTTCTGCCGTGTGCTTGTTGTCCCCGGTCACCATGACAACTGCGATCCCGTGGGCCCCAAGCTGCCGGACCGCTTCCGCGCTGGTTTCCTTAAGCGTATCCGCGATCGCGATGACGCCAGCCAGCTCGCGGCCGGTAGCAACGAGGATCGTGGTCTTGCCGTCCTGCTCGAAGACACGGATCTTTGCATCCATATCTTCGGGAAGCGGGATGCCGTTTTCCTGCATGAGCGTGCGGTTGCCCACGAGCACCTCTTCACCCAGCACCAGCGCACGGACCCCTTTGCCTGCGAGAGTGTCGAATTTCTCTGCATCGTTTGCCGCGACACCCTTTGCCTGCGCAGCACGGACGACTGCCTGCGCAAGCGGGTGATCGGAGTTCTTCTCCACTGTCGCGGCAAGCGAGAGGAGTGTCTCTTCCGCGACGCCGGTTGCCGCAAGATCGGTCACCTCCGGTTTTCCCTTGGTGAGCGTACCCGTCTTGTCGAAGATCACGGTCGTGACCTTTTCAGCGAGTTCGAGCGCCTCGCCGTTTTTGATGAGGATCCCCAGTTCTGCCCCACGGCCGATTCCGACAGTGACGGCAGTGGGCGTCGCAAGGCCGAGCGCACACGGGCAGGCGACCACGAGCACTGAAATGAGGGCCGTGAGAGCGAAGAGCAGGGTTGCATGGAGCAGGAAGTACCACACGATAAACGCCGATGCAGCGATGATGAGGACTGCCGGGATGAAGTATGTAACGGCAACATCTGCGATCCGCTGGACGGGAGGTTTTGACCCCTGCGCATCCTCCACGAGTTTTATGATCTGCGCAAGTACGGTCTCTTTTCCGATCTTTGTTGCTTTGACCGAGAGCACGCCGTTCGTGCTGATCGTGCCGCCGACAACCGTGCTGCCTTTCGCTTTTAAGGGCGGCACCGGTTCTCCGGTGATCATCGACTCGTCAACGTAACTCTCGCCGGAGACAACCTCGCCGTCTACCGGGACCTTGCTGCCGGGTTTGACGATCACGATGTCACCGACCGCGAGATCTTCGATGGCGACCTCGACCTCTTTTCCCTCGCGGATGACCGTCGCGGTTCTGGCCTGGAGCCCGGCCAGTTTTTTTATCGCATCCGAGGTCCGGCCCTTTGCACGGGCTTCAAGATACCTCCCGAGCATCAGGAAGGCGGCGAGCATGATCGCGGTGTCGTAGAACATGAACTCGTGGGTGAGCACAATCGAGAACGTGCCCATCACGCTTGCGATATACGCGACACCGGTACCCATCGCGTACATTACATCCATGGAAAGAGTCTTGTTCCTGAGCGCGGTCCATGCGGCTTTGAAAATGGGGTATGCGACATAGACAAAGACCGGTGTCGAGACTACGAGCATGAAGTACGCGAGCGTCTGCATGGAGATACCAACGGGCACCCACATGAGGATCATGAGGGGAATACTTACCGCAAACCCGATGGAGAACCGCATCAGCTTGTCGTGGAGATCTGCATCCCTCGCCGCCTTTTCGGCCTCGTCGCTTACCTGCCCGGATATCCCGAGGTACTGGTAACCGTCATCTTCAATTGCCTTTTTCATGTCCTCGACAGATGAGAGCGAGGGATTATAGGTGACATATGCCTGCTCGTTTCCGAGATTCACGTTCGCGGAAACGACGCCGGGCAGGGCCCGGAGACCCGCTTCGATGGTCTGGACACAGGTCGCGCACATCATCCCGCCGACCTTGAGAACGACCTCGCTGTTGGTCACTTCGTATCCGGCATCCCGTACTGCTTTTTCGAGATCGGCAATAGACACCCTGGACGGGTCAAATTCCACATGGGCGGAGTCTGTCCCGAAATTCACCTGCGCCTTTGTGACATTTTTGACGTTTGCAAGCGCCTCTTCCACGGAGACTGCGCAGGTCGCGCAGTGCATCCCGGTAATTTTGAGTTCCGCTTTTTTCTTCTCCGGCTCCGTCATGGGTCAGGCCTCCCCTGAGTGACCGAGGTACTTGTATCCTGCGTTTTCTATGGCCTTTCTCATATCGTCCGGTGAAGAGAGCGAGGGATCGAACACGACGCATGCCTCCTTTTTCTCAAGACTGACTGTCGCACGGGTGACACCGGGCAGTTTTCCGATGACGGTTTCTGTTCTCTTTACGCAGTGGGCACACATCATGCCGCCGATCTTTATTACAACCTCTTTGGTGGCCGCTGTGCCCTGTCGGTCCGGCCCGGTTTTTCCCAGCTCCCTGTCTGTCATGGATCAGGCCACCATTAACGGGCGGATTTTCTGCGATGCTTCGTGCATTAATTCCCCGATGCGTTCGTCATAGACCGACTCGAACGCACAAAAAACCCGGTCCATGGTTGCCAGTTCTTCCCCGCTTAAGGGGCCGATCCGTTCGAGAATCCGCATATATATCTGTGCATGGATCTGTTCGTGGCTGGTATATGCAATCCGGCCCTGTTCGGTCAGTTCAAGGGAGACCTCTTTCTCATTGCGGACTCCCCGGATCTTACGCACGAGACCGCGTTTTGTCAGTTTTGTGATTACCTGCGATGCCGCGGAAGGCGTCACCCCCAGGATATTGGCAACGATTCTGACATTGTTATCTTTGGTATCCCCGATAGCCTGGATGGTATGGATCTCAGTAAGAAAAAGCGGGTCGTCCACCCCAAACCTGCAGGGGATGCTCTCCATAATATTCATCTTGTTCCAGATCCTCATCCAGATACGGTACAGTTTCGGTAGCCCTGGTGCTGTTGATTTCATATATATCACTTGATTAATCACTTAATGATTAAGCGGTTAATTAATATTTCCCGTGCCGTGGAAATTTTAGGAGGAGTCCCCGGTCACAGGATTTATACTGCCGCGGGGGAATGATCGCAGTCGCTCAATCTCACGATAATCCGTGATGAAAAAAATACTGTGCCCCATTGATCTCAAATTATACCTTTTCCCGGGTTCCTCCGTCTCCGTAATGGAAATCCCGAGGATATTGATCAGTTCCCTGGTATGAATGTCGGCATGGATCGCTCATCTCGAATGCCTCTTTTGTCCAAGTGTAATATTTATTGCATAGTACTTCTACATGCAGAAGTGAGCCTGTATGGGGGAAATCTAATGAAGGTGACTATCGAGCGGAAACAGTGCATAAGCTGCGGTTCGTGCTGGGATGCATGCCCGGAACTTTTTGTCCAGAACGATAAGGATTCATTCAGCGAGATTGTTGAAAAATACCGGGAGAATGGGGAGTCTGGGGCCAGTATTGTCATACCGGATACCATGGCCTGCGTCCGCGAAGCCGCAGGTCTCTGCCCGGCCTCTATCATCTTCGTTGAGGAGTGACTTTGGAACTGGAGGGCCGGCTGGCGAAGGATCAGTAATTTCGTAAAAAACCCGTGAAATTTTCCGGGAGCCGGGGATACGGTACGACCGGAGTGTTCCTATATTTTTTATTTTGCCCTGTCGGGGCTCCCCCTGCTGATAAGATGCCAGATTCAAATCTTATCACAGCGGACAAAAAAACACGGTATCTTCATATTCCTCTTATGATTTTTATGTGCGTCAATATAATTTTAGAATCCTTTTCAGATACACTTATATAATACAATTATATATCATTTTCAGGAGGCCCTGAATATGATGCCTGACGTTCCCCAATATCTTTGCAGAGCCATGCGGTTTTCTCCCTGTGGCCCGGTATCGGTCGGTCTGTCCGGCAATTCATGTTTTTTCCGGAATACGTGGTTTTTTAGTCCGTATCAGAGGTAAGGCAGTTCCATGACTAACCGCATCCTGATTGTTGAAGACGAAGTGGTGATCTCCATGGAGATCGAGTCGGTCCTCCAGCAACTGGGCTACCAGGTTGCCGGTTCTGCTATGACCGGTGAAGATGCCATCGTTCGAGCAGCTGAAACACGGCCGGACCTCATCCTTATGGATATCAGGCTCAAGGGGGATATGGACGGGATCACAGCGGCAGACAGGATCTACCGGCTCTATAAGGTCCCGGTCATTTTTCTTACGGCGCACTCAGACCAGAAAACCCTGGATAAAGCGATCGCCGTCCACCCTTTCGGGTACCTCATCAAACCGTTCCGGAAAAACGAATTGTATACTGCCATCGAGATTGCCCTTTACAAGCACCGTGCCCTTTCTGCCGAGCAGGAATTAAAACGGGAGCTCTTCAAGGCAAATGTGATCGATCATATCATCCAGTAC
>JBAZHU010000095.1:0-6106 GCA_041652215.1 Methanoregula sp.
TTCTAAGATATATTTCTAAGTATTGTGGTTATTCGGGAATTTGGATTCACTTCCTGCGAAAGGTCGGCTGGAAAAATAGGTATTGGGGTATTGAAAAATGGCGTGAGGATAGGAGACATTAAAATATTATAATTACACCCTGTTAAACATTAGATATTTATATATATCCTTATCATATACTGTCAAAATATGACTGGATGTCATTGGTTTGAAAGAATGCGGCAATCTAATTGGTTCCTATTTCTCGGTTCACTGATTGTTACTGTAGCAATTTGTATCCTTATAGAAATTTCAATGCTTACAAAATTTTACCAACTGTCCCTCGCATTATTCCCACTTCTTGTAGTATCAAGTGTGTGTATTATTATAGGTCTTTTTCAGGGATTTATCGGAAAAGAACAAATGTCTCCCACAATACATCTGATTATAGGCCTGATATCACTTACAGTTTTAACAATGGGTTTTTTCTGGGCAATATCAACTGTTCCTGTGTCAGAAACTACTAGTTGGATGAAGGATGGCACAACTACGATTTTTGCTGGTATCGCTGGTGCGATGGCCTATGATATAATTACAAAATTCCCTAAATAAAAGACCATTTTAGTTGAATGTAATTCCTGATGGAATCGTAAGAGCATCACACCATCAGAAAAAGAAGTGCTGCTAAGGGGATTCGAACCCCTGTCGCGAGCGTGAGAGGCTCGCATGATTGGCCGGTCTACACTATAGCAGCGTAATTGCCCAATAACATGGGCGATGGAGTTACTTAAATGTTGTCTGCCGCGCTCCGCCCTGCCGGAAGAGAGTGTTGAGATGGTGCCGATATGCTGGCCGAGGTGATGCGGGGGGTAAGGCCCGCCCGGGAACCGGGCCGCGTGAAGCAGGATATTTTTCGATCCGGGAGTTTTACGGCTTTTTTGGCGGGATCGAAAGGAATCGCCATAAATAACTATATCCCGCACCTGCATCGATTAATATGAGAAATGGCTGGTAGTCTTGAAGAGCAGATAGCCGAGCTGGAAGCGGAGCTGACAAAGACTCCGTACAACAAGGCTACTTCCAAGCATATCGGGCGGATCAAGGCAAAGATGGCCAAACTCCGCGACGAAGCGGTCTTCCGTGCGATGAAGTCCGGCGGGGGCGGGGACGGCTACTCCGTCAAGAAGTCCGGCGACGCGACCGCCGTGCTCGTCGGGTTCCCGTCGACCGGTAAAAGCACGCTCTTAAACAAGCTCACCGGTACCGAGAGCGCGGTCGCTGCGTACGCGTTTACCACGCTCACCGTGGTGCCCGGCGCGCTCGAACACAAGGGCGCGAAGATCCAACTGCTCGATATCCCCGGGCTGATCGCCGGTGCCGCCATGGGCAAGGGGCGCGGCAAGGAAGTCATCGGCGTCGTGCGGAGCGCCGACATCATCATCATCCTCGTGGATGTCTTCAACGGCAAGCACGTGAACGTCCTCATCAAGGAACTCTACGATGCAGGCATCCGTATCAACGTCCCGAAACCCGACATCACCATCAAGAAGTCCACAATGGGCGGCGGTATCCGGCTCTCGGCAGTCGGGGCGCTCGACCTCGATATCGAGGACGTGCGGTCGATCCTTTCCGAGAGCAAGGTGATGAACGCGGAGGTGCTGATCCGTGGCAACGCCTCGCAGGAAGATTTCATCGACGCCGTGCAGGGAAACCGTGTCTACGTTCCCGCGTTCATCGCAGTCAACAAGGTAGACCTCATCGGTAAGGAAGCCTACCTCGATATCGAGCACGATATCAGGAAACGGTTCGGTATTGAGCCGATCATGATCTCCGCCCATTCCGGGTACCACATGGAGGAACTCAAGGATTCGATCTACGACTGCCTCGGGTTCATGCGTGTCTACCTCAAGCCCCAGAGCGGCGAAGCCGATATGGAAGAACCCCTGATCATCAGGAACGGGAGCACGGTCGAGACGGTCTGTACCAAGCTCCACCGGGATTTCGTGCGCCGGTTCCGGTATGCCCGTGTCTGGGGGAATTCGGTGAAGCATGGCGGCCAGAGGGTCGGCATCACGCACCAGCTCCTTGACAGCGACCTGCTTACCATCATTGTCGAGCACTGATCCCTGCCTACCGGGCCCGGCTGCCGGACCGGGTTTTCCTCATATTTTCAACTGTTTTATGGCCGGGTATTATTTCGCAACAAATATTTTGTCCGGCAACAAATATCGTTTTTCATCAGCAAAACCAGGGGTCGAAAAAAACGCCCCTCTGCCAGCGATTCACGCGCCGGATAAAGGCCCGGGGGACTGACTACGGAAACTGATTTTAACCGGAACGGGGACGGACAGCGGTACCGCATACTTCTGGAAGCGCTCAACCATGTGGTCTTCGTAATCGATGAGTCCGGGAAATTTATCTACGTCAGCCCCGGCTGCTTTGAGATCCTGGGTCTGTTGCCCGAAGAGATGATTGGGCGTGCCATGACCAGCATCGTTTTGCCTGACGAGACCGGCCGGATGTGCCGCAAGTTCGACGAAGTTAAAACGGGAACTTCATTTCCCTCGGATTACCGGGTTGTGGACAGGAAAGGGACGGTCCATCACATCCGGGCCGTCTCCCGCCCGTTCACCGATACCGATGGGAAAACGTATGTCCTGGGGATCAGCGGGGATATCAGTACCTGGCGGGGTACAGAAGATGCACTGGTCGCTGCACAGGCAAAACTGGAAATACTCAGCAGCATCACGCGGCATGACATCAACAACCAGCTGACTGTCATTTTCGGGTATCTCTCGTTTCTGGAAGAGGAAAATTCCCCCCTGCCCCCACGGGAAATCGCGCAAAGGATACGGGGTGCCACAACGATGATCCAGCGGATCACCCGGTTTACCAAAGAGTACCAGGATCTTGGTATCGTATCCCCGGTCTGGCAGAATGTCGGCGACCTTATGGCACGCGCCCGGCAGGAGGTTCACGCGCAGAACCTGGAGATCACCATCGGGCAGGAATGCACTGCAACCGAAATCCTGGCCGATCCCATGGCCGGGAAGGTCTTTTTCAATCTCCTGGACAATTCAGAGCGGCATGGCGGGACGATTACTTCGGCAAAACTGTCGTGCCACCGCGATAGCGATGACCTGAAGATCGTGTACGAGGATAACGGCACGGGCATTTCGGCGTCCGCCCGTCCTACCCTGTTCCAGCGCAGCAAAGGAAAGAGCCACGGATACGGTCTCTTTTTGATCCGCGAGATCCTGGCGATCACCGGGTTTGCCATCGCAGAAACGGGTGTTGCCGGCAGGGGAGCGCGTTTTGAAATTACCGTTCCCCCGGGATCGTTTCGGGATGCAGTAAAAAAAACAGTTCCCGTGCAGTGTTGAATCCGGATAGCCTCCCCGTTGGGAAACCCGTCCGGGTGCGTTGTTATTCCGGGTTTTTTGCTATCGTTTCGGAATTACCGACTGCTGCGAGGAGTACCGGGAGCGGGGCGTCGGTTTTCACCCCGGTACCGGAGAAGTGCGTCCGGCTGGCAGCGTACCCGGCAGAGCGCAGCCGTTCGAGCACGGTATCGATAGCGGGCGGCGATGTGGCAAGTTTCTGGGCGAGCATATGGTAGTCGTAGAAACTGGATGTCGGCAGTTCCTCCCGGCACACGGTAAGGATCTTTCCCAGCTCCTTTTTTGTCCCCAGGGTCATGGTTGCCAGCTGTTCCTGCATCTGCCCGAGGCATTCGTCGTTGAACAGTTTTCCCAGGTAGAGCGGCCCAATCGGGAGGAGCGGTTTGTTGCAGTGCGGGCAGACACCGGCAGGCGGGAACATTCCGGTGTGCTCCTCCCGGTAGGCGCATGACGGGCACTGCATCACAAACCCGATCTTTGCAATCGTACGGTCAGCTGCCTGCGCCCCCCGGGTGAGCCGGAGGTGCAGCCGGACAAAATGCTCCCGGGCAAAACAGAAGAGCGGTTCAACGCCCCGGTCATATTTTACGGTTTCCCTCACGACAAACCCGAGGAGGATACGAAGCCCGACCTCGGCATGGTACATGGTGTTTGCCGGCCGGGCAAAGTACCGGCGGATGCCGGCTTTTAAGTGTGCCCCGCAGAGCGGTGCGGTATCGGTGGCGGTTACGAGCAGGAATCGCCGGCACCCCCGGACCCCGGCGTCCAAAAACGGCGCCGGGGTCCCGAACGGGTCGAGGTCGACTGCGTCAAAGGATTGTTCGAAGAGCAGGGAGCATGCGTCCCGGCAGGTAACCGTGACGGGAAGCCCGGACCGGGCGACGTTCTGCTGGATCAGCGGGATTGCCTCCGGGTCCTTATCGTTGATCGTAACCGGGATCTGGCACTCGTTTGCCACCCGGAGCCCCCGGACGCCGGTCGCTCCCATCGCGTCAACGTAATCGGAGGGTTTGAGGAGAGAAAGGAGAAGGATAGTCGCGTCCCGGTTGATCTCCATTCTTCGGTTGAAAAAGACCGGGGCGCTCCCGGGGGGGAACTGCTCCCTGTTGTCCTGGACCGGGACAAAAAACGTCGTTGTTCCTTCCGTTGCCTCGATTACGTCCATTGCGGGAAAGATGTTGAAGCGCGCAAAACTTATACATATTCCCCTGCAATTGGTATGAGCAGTGGGCGAGTGGCTTAGTCCGGATAGAGCGTTAGCCTCCTAAGCTAATGGTCGGGGGTTCAAATCCCCCCTCGCCCGTAGGGACATTTTTAGGGCAGGTTAATTACCAAACGGCCAGATACCTGATCCCTGAATATGGGTATCGCAGGATTTTTTAAAATCACCCGGCCGGCAAATTCATCTGTCGCCGGGCTTGCGGCAGTCGTCGCGTATCTCATTGCTACCGGTACGCTCGTGCCCGGTGTCATCCTGCTCATGATCGTTGTCGCCCTCATTACCGCTGCCGGGAACGTGATCAACGATTATTTCGATGCGGCAATCGACGCGATCAACCGCCCGGAGCGCCCTATCCCGTCCGGTGCCGTCAGCCGGAATGCCGCCCTCGTATATGCCGGGATCCTGTTTTTCCTGGGTGTTATCCTGAGCGGGTTTACTGCACCGCTCTGCCTTGCGATTGCCCTGTTTAATGCTGTGCTCCTCGTTGCCTATGCGGCCCGGCTCAAGAGCACGCCGTTTTTCGGGAATGCCGCCGTCTCGTACCTCGCGGCAAGTATCTTCCTCTTTGGCGGGGCGCTCGCCGGAGGGGACCGGCTGGTGGACATGCTGCCGGTTGCCGCCATCACGTTCCTTGCCATGCTCGCCCGCGAACTCTTAAAGGATGCCGAGGACATTGAAGGGGATCGTGCCGGGGGAGCCGATACCCTGCCCATCCGGATCGGCGTTAGAAAGACTGCACTTCTCGCATTTATCTTTGCAGTTGCGGCCGTTGCGGCAAGCATACTGCCGTATTTCTGGTGGGGGGCGTGGTATCTCGCCGGCATTGCCCTTGTCGATATCGTCATCATCGCTGCGGCGGGAAAGGCGCTCGGCTGCACGGATCCCGCCCGGCTCAGGGCGGCCGGATCCACCGGCCTTCTCAAGATCGGCATGTTTGCCTCCCTTGTGGTATTCACGCTGTCCGCTGTGTACCTGTGAAGTGCCGCCACACCTCCTGCCGACAACAACCTTTATGCACAAGGTCATGCCTCATCTACCTTGATACTCATGGCAAACGTCATCCGGAAAGGCAGCACGTATTATGCCCCAAAAGGGTCGTATTACGAGGGCAATGTCAGGATCGATGGCGATTTTATCGTGCCCGCCCGGACCCATTTCTGGGGGAGGCTTGTGGTGACGGGAAGGCTTGAACTGGGGATGAAGTCAAGCGTTGCCCTCGATGTGGAATGCGGGAGCGCGATCATCGGGAGCCATGCCCGGGTCAAAGGGCCGCTCGTGGCATCCGGCGACGTAACCCTTCTCGATCACTGCGTGGTCTACTCAGTTGTGGCCGGCGGGAAGGTCACCATACGGCCCGATGTCCATACCGGCGACGTGACCAGCAACGATGAGATCATTGTTCACGGTAAAATAAAGAGCGGAAAATTAACCGGCAAGAGCATGAAGGTCCTCGGGAACTGACGTCGGATCGAGCCCCAGCATCGCCACCTCGTATACATCCTGC
>JBAZHU010000096.1:0-379 GCA_041652215.1 Methanoregula sp.
TCTCATGAAACTCAGGCAGCTGGAAATAGCACTACAGCGTTGTGCCGGTTACAAAAAACCCCGTGTCGTGTGGGAGCAGTACCAGACACCGGCCACCCTTGCCGCCCGGCTCCTCTACGACGCATATATGAATGATACCATCGAAGGCAAGACGGTCTGCGACCTTGGGTGCGGGACCGGCGTTCTTGCCATCGGGGCTTCACTGCTCGGTGCAAAGACGGTGCTGGCCGTCGATCTCGACCCGGCTGCCATCAGTACCGCAAAAGAGAATGCCGAACTGCTCGGTGCTGATGTGGAATTTATCACAGCAGACATTGCCGGGGCGGATGCCGGCGGTCTTGCCGATCGGATCGGCCCCTGCGACACGGTCGTTATGAAC
>JBAZHU010000096.1:389-6103 GCA_041652215.1 Methanoregula sp.
CCACCCTTTGGCGCCCAGAAACAGAACGTGCATGCAGACCGGCCGTTTATCGACTGCGCTCTCGCCATTGCACCGGTCACCTACGGCATCTTCAACGCCGGCTCGACTCCTTTTGTGGAGACCTATATCGCAGGGAGGGCAACAATAGCCGGCCGGGTCAGCGGCACGTTTCCCATAAAACGGTCGTTTGCCTTCCATACAAAGGACGTGCAGGAGATCGCTGTCGAGATCCTCAGGCTGGTGCGGAACTGATGCATCATTACATACCCTCCGGGAGAACCTGTCGGAGCAGGAGGTCATAAACCGGCAAATCCTTATATTGTCGGATTTAGAGAGATTGTAGCGGAGATTCTTACTTATGGACAAGACAGGTATTGCTGCACTGATTGTTGGTATTGTACTGCTGGTACTCGGAGCCTATGCGATCTGGGTCTTCCTGCCCGAGGTCATTGTGGCAGTCAAGGGTCTCATCGGCATCGTCGTGCTCCTGGCAGGACTCATGCTCATCATCTTCGGGATCCTCATCTTCAAGGAATAACTCTTTTTATTTTTTGTCAGTTTCACGGCATACCCGGCGCAATGGATCGAGCCGGGCAGGAAAAAAAAAGTACTGATGTTTGCAGTTACACTTTCACGACAAGGCACTGGGATGCCGCAGTCTCGACTACGGGCTCTGGCTTGTCGATGAAGTACTCATCTACCGCCTTTCGGACACCCGGCACGGTAAGATAATCGTGGGAGACGATAACGCCGCCCGGACTCATACGGGGATAGAAGAACTCAAGACATTTCTTCGTGCTCTCGTAGGTATCCACGTCAAGGTTAACAAGCGAGAAATGCTTGTCTTTTACCGGGTCCGATGTATCGGGGAAGAGCCCCTTGTACAAATAGACATTCTTCTCCTGCGCAAGGTATGCCTTGACCTTGTCATAGGACGCAGCAAACTTTCCCTCATAAAACGGCCAGACCTGGTCCACGTCATCAACTTTTGGCAGGCCGGCAAAGGTATCGAAAAGGTAAAGGGCCCGGTCGCCTTTTGCCGAACAGATGATCTTGGCCGATCCGCCCTTGTAGACCCCTACTTCCGCGATATCGCCAGGGATTTTCCGGGTGATCTTAGCTGCCATATAGATATGGTAGGCTTCGATATCCTCTAACAGCAGTTCGGTGTCGGACCGTATTTTTTTCAGCGATGTGGCGAACTGTTTGCGCTCGGCACAGCCATAGTGAGAGAGTCGTCCCCGGTTGGCAATATCGTACCCCATAAACGGCTCAAACATAGCCAGTTTCCTGAGTTTGACCAGGTATCTGCTGGGGGCTATCATGTCAAAATAGCAGATAAGACTTTTTTTGGGAAACAGGCTCATATCCGGTATTTTTGGTCGTGCCGGGATTTATATTATGAAGATACACCGGGGGATATTTTTATCTTCGACGATGTGTTGTTGAAACATATGCCAGCACGACTGCCACGCCAAGCAGCACCAGCCCCGCGATGGCTGATGTCAGGATCGCAAGACCGGCCACGTAGGCAACCAGCACGGAGACAAGCCCGGGTACCTTCCCGTTCCGGTACGCCCCGATAACAGAGCCAATCATGAGCAGGGTGGGAAGGACCAGGAACAGATACCGGAGATTGGGATCCGGTGAGAGGGTAGTGACTGCGGAACCAAGGGCGGCGATAAGGACTTCTTCAGGATCGAGACCGATGGCGGTCCAGAGCCCGGAGAGAAAACCCAGCCCGATGACAAACTGCCAGATGAATCGTCGGAATTTTTTTGCCATGCGAAAAATCCTGATGGATCGTACCCCGGGGAACCGGGGAGGTACTCCCGCCGCCGGGGGGCATCTTATAACGGGTGGCCGTGCAACCGTGCAACCGGATCATCATCTACATCGAACTCGTCAAGGAACGGCATGAGTCCCGTGACAAACGGCGTACTGCTGCCGGTCGCGGGATCGTGTAGTTCTCCGACTGCCGCGATCTCAATCATGAGGGGAAATTCCTCAAGCGTCCGGGCAAAGGAGGGGTCGTTTTTCTTTGTGAACCGGAGAAACCGGTCCACCCGGATATACGGGCGTTCGTACTCGGGGACATCCCGGTATTCTTCCTGCACCTCTTCGAGCGTGCGGGAGGCGGCCAGGTTCTTCTCGAAAAACAGGTAGATTTTGATCCCGTAATCGCGGCCGATCTCATCCAGGTTGCGGATGTCGAGCGTCCTGCCGCGTTCGACCCCGATCGAGGCCAGTTTTTCCGGGATGGTGGTGCCACGAAGCGCGTTCCGGGCGGCGTCGGTATCGTTCATGTAAAAAAAGTGGGGTGCGGTTGGTTGTATAGGTATTGCATGGAGGGAGCGGGCTACGGTATCAGCGGGTGCATCGGACGGGGCAAATGTGGTGCGGGCCGTTTTAAGAAGGCATAATGTGGGGGAGGACTAACCGGCTGTACGTGAATCCCGGTAATGAAGAGGGTCTCGGGCAGCAGACCATACGAAAAGTAACCATCCGGCTGCTGCCATTCCTGATCCTCCTCTACGTGATCGCCTACCTGGACCGGGTGAACTTCGGGTTTGCGGCGCTGGAGATGAACAGTGCGCTGGGCCTCACGAGCGAAGTCTTCGGCTTCCTGTCCGGCATCTTTTTTATCGGGTACCTGCTCTTTGAAGTGCCCAGCAACCTGATCCTCCAGAAGGTCGGTGCCCGCATCTGGATTGCCCGAATCCTTATCAGCTGGGGGATCGTGGTGATGGTGACGGCATTTGCCACCGATGCCCTGCAGATAGCTATACTCCGGTTCTTCCTCGGGGTAGCCGAGGCCGGGTTCTTCCCGGGCATCCTCCTCTACATCACGTACTGGTTCCGGGAACGGGAACAGGCAAAGGCAGTCGCCCTCCTTATGACAGCGCTCTCGATCTCCATGATTGTCGGTGCCCCGGTCTCCACCTGGATCCTCGATTCCGTCCACTGGTTCGGCATGGCCGGCTGGCGCTGGCTCTTTGTCATCGAAGGTCTGCCTGCGATAATCCTCGGCTGCGTCGCGTACTGGTACCTTACCGACAGGCCGGAGGATGCCGGCTGGCTCCAGCCCAAAGAACGGGAATGGCTGGCGCAAACGATCCGAAAGGAGAACGAACTGCGGCAGAAACGGGGGGGCCATACCGGTCTTGCATCGATAATCAAGGACCGGCGGGTCTGGCACCTCGCCCTCATCTACTGCCTGCTGGTGATTGCCCTGTACGGGCTCGGGTTCTGGATGCCCCAGGTCATCCGCTCGCTGGACACAAGCCTTTCCAACACGTCCATCGGCCTTGTCGTGACCATTCCCTATGCCTGTGCAGGAGTGGCGATGATTGTCTGGTCGAGACACTCTGATCGTACGGGCGAACGGCGCTGGCATACGGCTCTTCCGCCAATTGTCGGGGGAATTGCCCTTGCAGGGTCGGGCCTCGTCACTTCACCGCTGGTGGCATTTCTCCTGCTCATCGTCGCTACCGTAGGTTTGTTTTGTGCATTCGGGCCGTTCTGGACCCTGCCCTCCCTTTTCCTCGCAGAAGTGTCTGCGGCAGCAGGAATTGCCGTCATTAATTCCATTGGCAATGCCGGTGGCTTCATCGGGCCTTCACTCGTGGGATACCTGACGCAGGTAACCGGCAGTACGAATGCCGGGCTTGTGGTAATCGGGGGCTGCCTCGCACTTGGCGGCGTATGTGCAGCGGCGGTCAGCACCCGGCGCCGGAACGCAGACCCCGGGTGATCGAAAAAGGGTGGGTTCTCGTTATTCTCTTCTTGCCCTGATACACCCAAACCCGGCAGCCGCAATCACTGTCGCGATCAGACCGGTGACCGGGAAGAATCCGGATCGCGTGGGTGCAGGAGTCGCCGGCGTTGGAGGTGTGGCCGTGACCTGCGGACTGGTCGCGGAACCTGACGATGGGAAGACAAGCGGGACACTGACCGTAAGACTGCTCCCGGGAACCGGTGTACCACCGGCGTCGAGTTCAGTAACCTGGAGGATTGTTACGTTCATGTCTCCCCCGGGAGGGATGGTCCCGTCCAGGGCAACGGTAAACGAAACATCGCTCGTGGTCGGGTAGGAGAGGAGATACCCGTTAACAAACGCGGATGTTCCGGATACTGACTGCCGTGCAGCGGGAATACCGTCAACAATGATCTGGATGTTCCACGTAGCATCCACCAGCCCGGTCTGCATCTGAAGGGTATGCGTCCGTGAGAAGGTGGTGGCACCTGCGGGAATGATCGCGATCGTGCTCACCGCGTGCTGCACGTCGCCCCCGGCGAGCGGCGGGACGGGAGAGAAGGACGCGTTTGTGAGCACCAGCGCGGCAGCGGCAGGCGAACTGATGAGAAGAAATGCGGAGGTAATGATCAGGAGCGCGGCGACTCCTGTGCGAAGATGGGATCCCGGGAGAACGGACATACGATTGAGAAATATGTTTCTGGAAAATCGTTAAGATGTCGGTGGGACAGGATTGACAACGGCATTACCCAAAAATAAGATCGTGGGGCGGTCGACCACCCCCGCTCAAACTTACACATTCGTCAGGAGGACGGTCTGCTGCACCCCGCCGGTGAACACACCGATCACATCTACGTTATCTGCATCGGGAGTCCCGATATACGGGAAGGTATACACATCGCCGGGCGTGGGCGAGTCCATTGTCCGGGTTACCACCTGGCCATTCTGATTGTTGATGGTTATAGTGAGCGAGGTCAGGTATGCGGCACTTGCACCGCCGTTGTATTGGATATTGACATCATTGCCGCTCTGCCAGGTTGTGACATTGATCTGCATCTGGCCGTCAGCGATAACAGGCGCAGTGGTCTGAAGGGTGGGCTGCGTTGTAAGAATAACGACCGATGCGGTGGGGGCCGGTGTTACCGGGGATGATGGGGACGTGCATCCCGCTACGATAAGTGCGGGGACGACAAGCCCTAAAAGGAAAATCCATCTCATATGGGTACGAAGGGATAGATGCACAATAAAGGTTCCGACAGAACGATGCTGCGTTCAGCAGGCTAATATGCAAGCCGGCTATTACGATCATAGTACAGGCAGGATAACTGGTGACAGCACAAGACCCACTAAAGGGGGTGAGAGGGGAGATCGAATCCATCGCCCGCGAGCTTGCGACGGCCGCAACAAAAGGAGAACTCATAGAGATTCTGGCCCGGCATGTCAGCGGGTATTCCCTGCGGGATCTCCAGGTTCTCGGGGGGCACCTTTACGCTGAAATTGCCGATCTTCCCGAACCCTATCGCAGCCGGGTCCGCCCGTTCTTTACCGAGCAGCTCTTCGGAGCACACCACCATATCCTCTCGATGTACCGGGCAGGCGCATTCAGGCAGGCCGGGGAACCGGTTCGGGACCGCGAGACGTTCGAAAAGTTCTGCGCGATGATCCCGGCGGGTTGCTTTACCCGGGATGACCTGCCCCGGAGGACGCCCTTTGATTACGCTCCGAAACACCGGCTCTTCTATTACCTCATGGCTGCCTTTACGATGTTTGTTCTTGAAAAGCCCGGCCACCCGGTAGGGATGCCGTTCCCGGGAGGTTTTGCTGTTGAAGACCGGGACGGGACGTATTACTGCCTGATCCGGGACCGGGAAAAAGAGGTCTTTTTCTCCATCTGCAACTTTTGCCCGGCAAAGCAGGCGGCTGAAAACGCCCCGGACGGGTAAAAAAAAGAATCCGG
>JBAZHU010000097.1:0-6039 GCA_041652215.1 Methanoregula sp.
TCCATACCCGCTTGCCCGACCGGGAGGTGTCCCCCAGAAGCGCCCGTATCCGGGGACTCACGTAGAGCAGGGCATGATCGGGAGAGTGGGTAAAATACATCTGCGTCCCGCTTTCCAGAAGCAGCATCAGTTCTTCATCCCGCTTCCTGATGGCCCGGTGCTCCCGCTTGATCCGCGAGATATCCCGCCCGGTGGCAACAATGGCAATAACTCCTTTTTCCCCGTCTGTTATCGACCGTGCCGACCAGCTGATGCACCGCGATCCCAGGGGAGAAGAGATCCATTGTTCCACCAGACAGGTATGGGGGGGGCGGAAGAGATTTGCCATCCGGGTGGCCATGATTTCCGTGGAGCGCACATCAGTTGTCGGCATAAAGACGCTGCCAATGAGCTCCTCACTTGATTTTCCCACTGCATCGCAATACGCCCTGTTGACAAACAGGAGGCGCCCCTCGGGACTGAATTTGACCAGCAGATCCTGCTGGTGCTCCACCAGTTCTTTATAGGATATATCGTCGTTCGAACTCATTGATGGTCTCCCGTATGGTGCGAGGGCTGTGCCCGGCTAAAAAAAGACTCCCCCATTGTAAGTACACGTATCCTTTCAGGACTATTAATGTTGCACAATGCGATCACGCGAGTCGTCCCGGAACAACAGGGGGAATGCATAAAAAAACCCGCATGAAGTCAAAGACTTCGCACCAAAGCAATGAAAATTTCACACTCCAAACTTAATTTCCGTTTGCCTGCTCTATCGTCTGAAGTTTTCAAAATTTTCATGACAAAGGAGCGGGTACAAAAAAAGGGGGACGCGTGATCAGACCAGTGCGCTGATCTGCTGCTGGCCGGAAACCCTGCGGTCTTTCCAGACCGGGGATGCCGGCTGCTCGGGGATCCGTGCGATGGTGGCACAACGCTCCCGACCATAGATAACCGATCGGAGGGCAAGAAGTGAAACCGTAAAATTCCCTGCTTCGAAGAGTTCGATGTTGAGGGCTTTACCGGATGCCGATACCTGAGCGAGGCCGCAGGTCGTTCCCAGGTAGTAGTTCCACTCGCGGACGAGTGCTTCTACCTGGACGACCACCTGTCGCCCGGACATTCCCTTTGCCAGATCTGCCAGCCGGATCGCATACCGGGCACCCATGACATGCAGTTCCACCACTTCATGGATCCTGCCGTCACTGTCAATCGCCCTGCAACCTGTCCGCTGGATATACCCTGCCTTCTGCATCATACACGACCACCTTTTTGTCGTAGTAGTGCATCTTTGCAGGGCAGTATATAACCCGGGGCCGTGCGCAGGGTGAAAGTGAAATAGAAGAAGAAAACGGCCGTTTTCCGGGGCAAAAATACCCTGCCCTTCGGATTGTATAGTGTGTATTACGTCTTTTTGTCCATGCAGGTGTTCAGGATGTTCTCGACAAAATTCAGTGTGCCGCCGGTGCCAACGAGCGGGGGATGGGTAAGCCGCACCTGTCCCCGGAGCGGGGGAATGATCCCGGCGAATAGCCGGTCGCCGCTCACGGATTGTTCGAACGATGACCCGATCACAAGATCCGGTGAGCACTCCGCGATCTTTCTGGCAACCTGTTCAAGTCCCGTCAGTTTTTCAACCGGGTAGGGGGTGGTCAGCAGGGCAGGGGGGTCGTTCCGCGTCCCTGTTGCGAGGATTTCTGCGTCGAGATACCGTATGAGTGTGTCTGCGGCAAAGAGCGCATATGCAGTACCGGCAAAGATGGCAACTGAAGGAGGATCGTAGCGGCGGAGGTACTTGTCGCAGGCATGGATCACCCGCTCCTCCTGCATGTCGAGTTCGGTAAAAACCGGGTCCGCATCCGCACCTTCATACCCCTCAGAAAGGTTCTCAAAGGATGCACGGAGCGCCGGTATCCCAAGCGTCCCCCCAAGGTACTTCCCCACGCCGGAGACAAAATCGTCGTTTGTCCCTATTGTCAGCGGCGCTGCATGTCCTGCCATTTCGACCCAGTCCCGGCAGAACACCGTTCCCACAGGAACACCCGCGCGGTGCAGCATTCGGGAGACCTCCTGCACGTTTCCCTCGTAAAACGGGTCCGAGAGAGATACCCCGTCAATGTTGACACCCCTTCGTTTTGGGTCTGTTACCGGGGCAAGTGCGGCAAGTGCCGCCCGGTACCCGGTCTCCAGTTCACCGGCAAACCCGGGGCTGTCGACAATGAGGACATCAGACCCATCGAGCATCGCTCGTATATCCTCGCCAAGCAATGAAGGGACACAGGTCGTGATAACGGCGATTCGCCCCCCTTTGCCGGAGAGATCTCCGATTACCTCACGAAGCCGGTCCCCGGACCCGAAGACTACCTCGTTTTCAAGGATGAATGTCCCATGCAGGGGTGCGTGGAGCAGGGTTGAAGGATAATAATAGCACCCGCTCGAACCGTGGATAACAACCGATATCCCCTCAAACCCGGCAAGACAGGCTGCGGCCCCGGTCATGGCACAGGGCCAGAGGGGAGTCTCACATTCAGGCATGGAGCATCCTCCTCCACCGGTGCAGCAGCCGGCGCACACCTGCGATACCAACCGGTGGTGTCACGGGTACCGGCACCGGGCGGCCGGAGGAGGTGACCTCTAGCCGGAGTGCCCGTGCGATATCCTGCGCCACCTGGTTTCCTTCGGGATCCGGCAGGGGTGGTGTAAAAAAGACCCCGGTTCCTGCAAGATCTGCAAAATCATCGAGCATCTCCTGACGGAGTGCATTTTCCTCTTCCGCCGCACGATGACAGTCGATACCGCAGGCTCCGGCTACGGATTCGAGGAACCCGACCGTGCCGGAGATCCCGGTCGGATAGGAGGGAATGTAGGGGGTTCCAAAACGCTCTTTCAAGGATTCACCTACGGAGATAAGGGAGGGGTCGCGGAGCACGTTGAGCCGTGCGGCCCCGAGGGATGCGATCCGGTCCGTTGCAAGATCGTGCACGAACCGCACGTTCACAAACAGACCAAGCGAAGCGAGCAGCCGGGAGACCTCGGCGAAGTTCTCTTCGACCTCGTATTCAAGATTTTTCTCGCCAATGATATTCACCCGCCCGTTCCCTTCAGCCGGTCCTGCCATACCGGCAAGAGCCATAAGCGCATTATTGACGCCGGTCTGAAACGATCCGCCAAGGAAGCCGGCAGTCGGCACCACGATGACCGGCACCCCGGTCTTGGATTCGCAGACCATTCCGACATCGTCGCCGATCGTGTCCACGATGCAGGTCGAGAGCACAAAGACCGCCCCGGGATCGCGTGCGATCACTTCATCGAGCGTACGGTCGAGCGCCCCTTCACCGCCAAAGATAACATCGGTTTCCGAAAGCCCGGTCGAGACCAGCGGGGGAAGGGCGATCCGGTCGTTGTCGAGGCTTGTCGCGTGCAGGAGGGAAAAATTGTGATGCGTGCATCCCCTCGGGCCGTGCACGACCGTTATCGCGTCGCGGACATGGGTCGTTACCGAGAGTGCTCCCGTAAGGGTGCAGCCGGCAGACCTACATGAATTCGATGGCAAGGGCCTCAAGGTCATCGATCTCGAGCGGGGTGGGGATGGTAAACCGGGTGTTCTCCATGATGCGGGTGGCAAGATCGCGATACCGCTGCGCCTGGTCGGATGCAGGCTCGTACTCGATCACCGTCTTGCGGTTCAGCTCGGCCAGCTGCACGACGCGATCACGGGGGATGAACTGGACAAGATGGCTGTTGACCCGACGGGCAAATTCGGCCACCAGTTCCTCCTCCTTTGGCTGGTTCTTTGCGTTGCAGATAACCCCGGCAAGCCGGCACCTGCTCTTCGGGCGGGCGGAGAGACGCGCTATCGCCTTGCAGATGTTATTTGCTGCATAGAGGGACATGAGTTCCCCTGAGGTCACGAGGTATACTTCCTGCGCATACCCCTCCCGCATCGGCATGGCAAACCCTCCGCAGACCACATCGCCCAAGACATCGTAGACGATCACGTCTCCCATGAGTGTCCCGAACTTCTCCAGCAGCTGGAAGGTGGCAATGATCCCCCGGCCGGCACAGCCTACACCGGGCTCCGGCCCTCCGGCCTCCACGCAGCGTACCCCGTTAAAACCGGTGTAGACTACGTCGGCGGGGGTCACCCCTGAAGCGCCCCGCTCGCGTACCTGGTCCATCACGGTGGGGATCAGCTTTCCTGCCATCAGCATACGCGTGCTGTCACGCTTGGGGTCGCACCCGATCTGGAGGATATCATAGCCGGCAAGCGAGAGCGCGGCGGAGAGGTTGGCCGAGGTTGTGGACTTCCCGATACCGCCTTTTCCGTACAGGGCGATCTGCTTCATCACCGTACTATAGGACGACAGTTTATAATAGATCTCCTGAAGTTAAGAAAAGTAAATTTGTTTTGACAGTCCGTTTTTTAGTCAGAACCCCGGAACAGCGCCATAATCAGCACCATGACCGGGATCACTTCGAGCCGGCCCAGCCACATCACGACAATAAAGACCCATTTCGAGAGGACCGGCATGTCCGGTGAAACGTACCCCGTTGTGATCCCACAGGTGGAGAATGCCGAGGTAATATCAAAAAGTATATCGGTGATCGGATAGGTGGTCAGGTGGAACTGCAGGACGATGATCGTGGCCAAAAATATAACAATGACCGAGAGGATGATCACAAGCATCGTTTTTGCCGTCTCCAGTTCGGCAGTCGCACGCTGGATAACACGCCCTTCGCTCCTGAAGGGAAGCAGAACCTTGCCGCTCACAAAGAGCCGGCGGAACCACCAGACGAGTGCACGGAGCCCGAGCACCACCCGGTTTAGCTTGATACCCCCGGAAGAACTCCCGGCAGACCCCCCGATGAACACGAGCATCATCAGGAAAAGAAGCGTCACGCTCTCCCATACCTGGAGATTCACGATCTGGAACCCTGTCGTGGTCAGGGCTGACACCGCCATGAACAGCCCCTGTTCAAGCGCGGGGAAGATTCCTGTATTCCCGAAGTAGACCAGATCATAGGTCAGTACTGCCGTCCCGATGGCCACGACCACAAAGAAGAGTTTGACCTGTTCATCGCCAAACAGGCTCCAGCGCCGGTTCTCTGAAATCAGGTAATAGAGGCGGAACGGGAGCGCCCCGGCGATCATGAGCGGGATAAGCAGCAGTTCCAGGAGGACATTGTTATAAGAGAGAATGCCGCCATCGTGGATGGTAAACCCCCCCGTGGAGATCGTGGTGAGCGCGAGGTTGACCGAATCCCAGAGGGAGAGACCGGTAAAGAGGATAAGCCCAATCGCAATAAACGTGAGAATTCCGTAGATTTTCCAGATTCTCCGCCCGGTCGCGATGATACTGGGCATAAGGGGCTCCTCCCTGCTCTCTGTCCGGTAGAGTTTTCCCTGGAAAAGCCCGGTGCTGCTCGCGAGAGCAATAACGTAGGCAATGATCCCGATACCCCCGACCCACTGCATGAAAGAGCGCCAGAAAAGCAGGGTATAGGGTGCCGTGTCAAGGGACTGCATCATGGTAAACGCGGTACCGGTCCACCCGGCCATCCCTTCGAAGAGAGCATCGGTAAAACTCATGTCAAGGCCGAGCATGAACGGAATGCCGCACACCATGGCGCAGGCAAACCAGAAGAGGGCTACCGAGCAGAGTGCAGTCGAGAGCCGGTTCTCGCGCTCGTTCCTGGGCAGGTGCTTTAAGGCAAATCCCAGGAAGAAAAAGATGATCGGAACGGCAGCCATGGGAAGGAACATGTACCACTCCGAAAAGAGCACCGTGACGACCAGCGGGACTGCTGTGACAGGGGCAATAAAAAAGAATATATCCCCAAGGTCGGCGGCAATCGTGGAGAGATAGAGAAGCCGGCGCATTACTTAGGTGGTTGTCGCTCGTGCTCTATGAGCGTTTGCCTCTAAAAAATACTAAAAAAGGAAACGGGGAATGTGTGATTTTATGCCTTGTTGGTCCACAGGCCGTGGACACTGCAGAATTCCCGGGTTTTTACATTCGTGTCACGGATCGGGAATTCGGCTTCGGCTTTCTCACCGGG
>JBAZHU010000098.1:0-5878 GCA_041652215.1 Methanoregula sp.
GTAAAATGATAAAAATTTATACTGACAGGTAATCCGACGGGGTCGGCATCTGTTCTTTTAAGCCCTTCCTCTTCCGGATCGCAACGACAACATCCTTTACCAGGCTGTTGGGGACAAGCTCGAATCCCGAAAACTCGGTATTCCACATCGCACGGCCTTCAGTCGCGGACCGGATGTCGCCGGCAAACCCGAAGAGCTCGGCAACCGGGGCTTTCCCGACAACCGTAATCGTGTCGCCCTCACTCTGCATGTCGAAGACCTGCCCGCGCCGTCCCTGGATCTGGGAGGTCGCAGCGCCCATCTGGTCGAGCGGCACGGTGATCTGGATCCTCTGGACCGGCTCTAAAAGCGAGTCGCCGGCGATCAGCATACCGCCCTTGATCGCGCCACGGACTGCCGGGATAACCTGCGCCGGGCCACGGTGGATTGCATCTTCGTGCAGCTTGACATCGACGAGCGTCATCTTGAGGTTCTGGACCGGCTCGTCCGCAAGCGGACCGCCCGCGAGTGCCTCGTTGATACCCTCGATGATCAGTTCCATCGTCTCGTTGAGGTACTGGACACCTTTGGTCATATCGACGAGCATGTTCGTGCCCTTGATATGCCGGATGTTCTTTGCCTCGTCCTTACCCATACCGACCTTTAAGAGCGCGTCACGGCGCTCGATAGCCGGCTGGTTCATCGAGACATCGCCGGCTTTTATCGCGTTAACAATCTCATCGGGCAGCGTTTCGAGGTCGAAGTAGAACCGGTTGTGCCGGTTCGGGGACTTGCCTTCGACAGACTCTACCTTGCCCGTGACCGTCTCACGGTACACCACGATCGGTTCGGAGGTAATGATCTCGACACCCTTGTCGCGCTTGATACGCCCCGTGACAATCTCGAGGTGCAGCTCGCCCATACCGGAGATCAGGTGCTCGCCCGTCTCTTCGTTAATGGCGATACCGAGCGTCGGGTCTTCCTTTGCCACCTGCCGCAGCACTTCAACGAGCTTTGGCAGGTCCTTCATGTTCTTTGCCTCGACCGCTACGGTCATGACCGGTTCCGAGTAGTGCTTGAGCGACTCAAACGGTGCCATCTCCTGGAGCGTGGTGACCGTGGAGCCGACCATCGCATCTCTGAGACCGGTGACTGCCGCGATGTTTCCTGCGACAATCTCCTCGACCTCGACACGCTTCGGGCCCATGAAGATACTGACCTGCTGGAGCCGGTTCTCTTTTTTCGCGGAACCCATCACGTAGAGGCTGTCGCCGCGCTTGAGGCTGCCGGAGAAGAGACGGCCGGTGGCGACTTCGCCCGCGTGGGGGTCAAACGAGATATCGGTGACCATCAGCCCGACCGGGCCGGTCGCGTCGCAGGTGGTCATTGCTTTACCCTCCTTCGACTCCTTGTCGCCGTGCCAGATCACCGGGATACGGCGTTTCTGTGCCACGAGAGGATCGGGAAGGTGGTGCACGACCATGTCGAGCACGACTTCGTAGAGCGGGCTGTTCTTCGCAAGATACTTCATATCGCCGGCACGGCACTTCTCGAACACATCCTTAAACGAGACGCCGCCCTTTTTCATGTACGGCACCGAGACCGCCCAGTTGTAGAGCGCGGACCCGAAGGCAACCGTACCCTGCGAGGCGTCGAGTTTCCAGCCGTTGTTGTAGGACTCCTCGTTCATCCCCTTGATGAGCTTGTTGACCTTGTCGATAACTTTCCCGAGCCGGATCTGCATCTCCACTTCATCGACCTTGATCTCGTTGACCAGCCTATCGACCTTGTTGATGAAGAGGACCGGGCGGACCTGCTCCTTTAATGCCTGCCGGAGCACGGTCTCGGTCTGGGGCATCGTGCCTTCGACCGCATCGACGAGCACGACCGCGCCGTCGACCGCACGCATCGCACGCGTCACGTCGCCGCCGAAGTCCACGTGGCCCGGCGTATCGATCATGTTGATCAGGTAATCGTGGCCCTCGTACTCGTGGACCATCGAGACGTTCGACGCATCGATGGTGATACCACGGGCCTGCTCTTCTGCATCCGAATCCATGAAGAGCTGCTTGCCCGCAAGTTCCTCAGAAATAATACCGGCACCCGCAAGCAGGTTATCGGACAGGGTAGTCTTGCCGTGGTCGATATGCGCCACGATACCGATGTTTCTGATGTGCTTGGGGTCCTTCATGAGCTCTACTACGCGCTCAACCGTTTTTTTGCCTCGTGCCATGAAAATAACCTCAAAAAAAGATGTTTACCGGGCGGATTTCGCAATCCGCTCTTTTTCTTCCTTTTTCCCGACCGAGAAACATTTCGCGTCGCCTTTTGAGGCGGCGATCAGTTCATCGGCAAGAATCGCACTCGCGGACTTCTTGCTCTTGCCCGAGGACTTGAGCACTGCCTCGGCGATGAACCCGAGAGCGGAATCGACACGGCGCATCGGCGCGGTATCGACAGCCTTGGGGACATTGATGCCACCGTATTTTAAACGGACGGTCTCTTCCCTTGGGCCGGCGTTCCCTATTGCCTCGACAAGCACTTCAACCGGGTTTCTCTTCGTCTTCTTGTTGATGAGCTCGAATGCGTCCCGCACAATCCCTATTGCCAGCTCTTTCTTGCCGGTGTTATTCTCGGTCCGCATCAGGCTGTTGATCAACCGCTCGACAATCATCATATTGGCCTTATTGAACTCCTGGCGCGAGAACTTGCCGCAGGAGTGGGGGATGATCTGGGGGGTGAGATTGACATACCGGATAAGGCTCGGGTCGGTGACCTTGACCTCGGATACATCCCACTTGTTAAAGAGCAGTTTCTTTGCGAGGGGCTTTGCCTCGGATGCAACTTCCGCTTTTACTTCTGCTTCTGCCATCATGATCACCTGCGCGGTTTCTCCTTCCTGCCAATGACCATTTCGTGGAGACAGACGTTGTTCACGCTGGTGACGACATACCGGACCCCGGGAATATCTCCCATGGACCGGCCCAGACGGCCGCCGATACCTTCGATCTCGACCTCGTCGTGCTCATCGATAAAGTTGATGGCACCGTCGCCAACCGCAAACGCGGTGACCTGCCGGCCGTTCTTGATCAGCTGCACACGCACGCATTTCCGGATTGCCGAGTTAGGCTGTTTCGCCTCAACACCGACTTTCTCAAGTACTATACCCCTCGCCTGTGGAGCGCCTTCCAGCGGATCCGACTTCACATCGAGGTTGAGTTCGCGGCGTGCGTAGTTCTTGTCGCTCCACCGGAATTTTTTTGAGTCCCGAACCATTTTTCTGGCTGCGAATTTACCCTGTCCCATTAAAAAGCCTCATTTCAGTTGTTTTCGTGGTTATCGATAACCCACACTGAGATATGTACTAAAGCGGGGAACCGATTTATAAATTGTGGCATACCACGTGCCTGTCTTTTACTATTATCCCTCACTCGTAATAATATTATATCCTCATCCAGCCAATGGTACGGGTAATGACCGTCGCGATCTATAAGGAAGTCCAGATCGATGCCAGCCACCGGCTGCTCCACTATAAGGGGAAGTGCGCGAACCTCCACGGCCACCGCTGGAAGATCGAGGTCTGGGTCGAAGGCGAACCCGACGCGACGACCGGGATTCTGATCGATTACAACGTGATCAAGCAGGCCATCGGGAAATACGACCACCAGATTATCCTCAATAAGGACGACCCGATGGTCCCTGCCATCGAAAAGTTCCAGCACGTGCTCACGACACCGGGCGACCCGACAAGCGAACTGCTCGCGCGGATCTTCCGGGACGAACTTGAAGAGATCTGCAAAGCGCAACAGATCGCAGCGCACGTGACCAGGCTCCGGGTCTGGGAATCGCCAAACTGTTATGCCGAGATCATCGAATGAAGATTGCTGAAATTTTTACGAGTCTCCAGGGAGAGGGCAGACACCAGGGAATACCCTGCCTCTTTATCCGGCTTTCGGGCTGTAACCTGTCCTGCCGGTGGTGCGACACCGCGTACGCACAAGAGGGCGGATCTGAAACCAGCTGCGAGGCAATCCTCGAACAGGTCTGGCATGAGAACCCGCGATCGGTCTGCATCACGGGCGGCGAACCGCTGCTCCAGAAATCAGCACTCCTGCCCCTGCTCGTATCCCTCCACAAGCGCGGGACCGCAGTCGACATCGAGACAAACGGCACGATCGATTTTACGGACGTACAGCCGTACGCCGCCGTCTGCATGGATGTGAAGTGCCCCTCATCCGGGGAAAAAAGCGATCTTTTGCTGCTCGCCAAAATCCGGCCCGAAGACAGCGTGAAGTTTGTTGTCGGGACCGATGAGGACTGCCGGTACGCGCAGGAGATCATCGAACACCACGCGATCGCCGGCGAGTGCTTCTTTTCACCAGTCTACGGCACGGACTACCAGCCCGTCGTCCGGTTTATCCTGGACCATAATCTCCCGGTCCGGTTCCAGGTCCAGCTCCACAAGATCCTCGGGGTGAAATGATGAAGGCAGTCTGTCTTATGTCAGGAGGCATGGACTCATCGACCCTTGCGTATCTTGCAAAGAGCAAAGGCTACGATATCTGTGCCCTCCACGCAAATTACGGCCAGCGGACGGAAAACAAAGAGCGGGCCTGCGCGAAAAAAGTCGCCGGGCTCCTTTCGGCACAGGACTTTACCGAGATCGACCTGAAGTATTTCTCGCAGTTCGGGGCAAGCAGCCTTACCGACAAGGAGATGCCGGTCGATCGGTTCGACCCGGCCCGGGCGCACATCCCCAACTCCTATGTCCCGTTCCGGAACGCGAACCTGCTTGCAATTGCGACGAGTTTCGCCGAGGCAAAGGGGGCCGGTGCAATTTTTATCGGCGTGCAGGCACTCGATTATTCCGGGTACCCCGACTGCCGGCCGGCATTCATCGACGCTTTCCGGCGCGTGATCGAACGGGGGACAAAAGAGTCAACGCACATCGAACTCTTCACGCCATTTATCCACATGACCAAGACCGATATCCTCAAAGTCGGCATGGATCTCCATGTCCCGTACGAGCACACGTGGTCGTGCTACCAGAACGAGGAGAAAGCCTGCGGGACGTGCGGCGCGTGCCATTTCCGGCGCGAGGCTTTTTTTGCCATCGGTGAAAAAGACCCGATCCCGTACGAGGTGGAGTAATGGAGATCTTCCGGGGCAGGCGCCTGTGGATAGAGAACAAAAAGGTGAAACTCCCCAACGGCCTCGAACAGGATAAAGTCATCGTGCACCCGAGAGGCGCGGTCGCGATCCTGCCGGTCACCGGCACCGGGTATAAACTCCTGCGCCAGTACCGGTACGCGATCGGCCAGTATATTTACGAGGCACCGGCCGGGACGATGGAGGACGGGGAGGACCCGGCAGCGACAGCGCACCGCGAGCTTATCGAAGAGGCCGGTGTTGCGGCAAAGACCCTGATCCCCCGGGGCTTCATCTACACCACGCCCGGGTTTACCGACGAGAAGATCTGGTTGTTCGAGGCCCGGGACTTATCACCTTCTCACGAGTACGAGAAAGATGCCGACGAAGTGATCGAAGTGATGGATGTCACGCAGGACGAGATGGACAGGATGGTAAAAGACGGAACCATCTGCGATGCAAAGACGATCTGCCTGATCCACCGGTGCGGGGAGGGGGCATAATGCGCCTCACTGCCATCGCCGCCGTCCTCGCCTGCGTTGTCGTGCTCGCGGTGTTCGCCGGCTGTACCAGCAGCACGGTAACTCCCTCGTACTCCGTGGACTCAAACGGCGTCCTCTCGGTCACCTGCGCACCGGTTACGACAACCGAGACCGTGCTCTTTTCAAACGAGACGTATACCGAATCAAAACTTGTCCTGCACACGACAACCGCTGACGTGGTCACGTACCTGAGTTACCCCAAAACGCCC
>JBAZHU010000099.1:0-5876 GCA_041652215.1 Methanoregula sp.
CGTCGCAAAAGCCGGCAGACTGCGCCCCCACACGGTCAAAGGCCGAAAGCGCGGGAAAGGCCACCGCCGGCACACAAAGAACCCCGGCGGCCGGACCGCACAGCCAAACGAGGTCTGGCAGCATCCCAACCGGGGCACCTGGGAAGCGGCAGGGATCCTCAAAGATGAAGGATATACTGTCGGAAAGACACTCGGTCCCGACCCGGCCTTCGATCTCATGGGAAACTCGCCGGCGGGTTCGATCCTGGTAAAAATCGTCAGGCCCAAAAAGGTAGTCTCAACGGCCAGCGGGATCCGGGAACTCTACCTCGACGACATCCTGCGGCTCCAGCCGTACTACCTCTCGCCAGCAGACGTGATCGAGATCTGGGTTTTCTCCCGGGAGACTGGGCTGCTCCGCTACCGGGTCTTTGACTGGGGCATTGGGAACGTCAGGCAAATGAACAAACTCATTAAAAAACAGCCCGAAAAAGTTCCCGATTCACCGGATACGCCATGTGAGCCTGCCAATGGGCAAACCCGAAACTCTCCCTGCCCGGCCAGCCCAACCGGGTAAGGACTGGGCCCGGATTCGTCTCCTTTTTTGCGATTATATTCTCAAAACGCCCATATTGGTATGTCAAAGGGCGCCCCGAGACCAGTAAAAAAAACAGAAGGTAGAAAAAAATGGCAGACTTTACACAGAACAGTGCAATCAAGAGTGCGGTCCGCAAACTTGCGGAGCCGATTGCGGACGTGGATGCGTTCAACACGCTCGTCCAGTCCGTCGTCACCAGCAACCCGTTCGGGTGTGTATCGCGAATGATCTCGGGCGTCAACCACCCGCCCGTAGAAAAGTCAAAAGAGAACTACACGGCAAAATTCGTGTACCAGGATGAGGAGGCAAAGAGGATCGGCAGTGGCTCGGAGAGCTACGACACGGTCCCCGGCTTCAAGGCCGGCATCAACGCAGTCCTTGCAGACACCGCCAATGTCACGGCCCACGGGGGAACCCCGGCCCACGACTCTGACGGGGACACGTTCTCCGCGACCCTCAGGTGCTACGCAGCAAACGGCGAGACCTTCATGGTCACGTTCGCCCGGCAGAAGGTATCGCTCTCATCCTACGAGGACAACGCCATCCAGACGGTGATCGAGACCTGGGCTGATGGAATCACCGCCCTCGCCTAAAGGTGAGCGCGATGGAAACCGAGCTCATCCTCACCGGTGCCTTTTTGGGCACCGGCCTCCTCGCCTACGTGGTCATCCCCGGCCTCCTCGTCATGTGGGACCGGGTGCTCGACCACATGGAAGCGTCACAAGAGAACAAAAAGACCTGAAAACAGGGCGGGGAAAAGAACCCCCTGCCTTTTTGTTGAGGCCCAAAAAAACTGTTTTTAAGACATTTAACCTTTTTACTGGGGAGCATCCGTTGCAATCGCCGACAGGACCACTGCGACGACCGCGATAACCGCCGCCGCGACGAATGCGACCGCGAAACCCTCCACAATAATCTCCATCGGGATCTGCGCCACCGGGGTCTTTGGATCGAATCCCTTGTTTGTCACCACCGTAAAGAGGGCAATCGTACCCATCAGGGCGATCCCCATGGTCTCCCCGACATTCTTCATTGTCGTCATCACGCTCGAACCGACGCCCACTTCGTCTTTTTTGCTCTGGCCAAGTATCTGGTTCATGTTGGGCGGGAAGAAGATCCCCAGCGCAATGCCGACGCAGAGCAGGGTGACAGCAATATAGAGGATGCTGGTGTTTTGCGTAAAGAGGCTGATCATAAAAAACGTCACGGCCGCAAATGCAGCCGCTCCCGTCGCAAGCACCCGCGACCCGATCCGGTCAGAGAGGGTGCCCGACAGGGGGCCAAGGATCATGAGCGCAACGGACGGGATGGCAAGGAGGAGGCCGGCGACATAGGTTTCAAATCCCATCACGCCTTCGAAAAAGAACGGGAGGAGATACTGGACGCCGGCGAACGTGAGCATCATGGCCGCGGCAGCAAGGCTCGCTGCAAGGAAGCTCGTGTTCCGGAAGAGAGCAAAGTCGCAGAGCGGGTCTTTGCAGCGGATCTCCCGGAGCACAAAGAGGATCCACAGTATGGCCGATATCCCAAAACAGCCGAGGATAGTCGGCGATGTCCAGCCGAGGGTAAGCCCCTCGTTGATCGGCCAGAGGAGTGTTGCCAGCGCAAAGAAGAAGAGGATAGCACCGGGGTAATCAAACGATCCGGTCTTTACCGTCAGCCGGTCCGCGGGGATGCATTTCATACCCAGGAGGACGGCACAGATCCCTATCGGGACGTTGATGAAGAAGATCCAGTGCCAGCTCGCGTACTGGGTGAGGAGCCCGCCGATGATCGGGCCGGCGGCAATTCCTACGGAGATAACGGTAGCAAGGATCCCAAGAGATTTGCCGCGGATCTCTTTGGGGAGGTAGATCGCGACCATGGCCGGGCCGATGGCTTCGAGTGCGGCGGCACCGATCCCCTGGACGAACCGCGAGCCGATCAGGGACTCAATACTAAACGAGAGGCCGCAGAGGAGCGATCCCACGGTAAAGACGGCAAATCCAGCGATAAAGATCTTCCGGAACCCTTTCATGTCGCCGAGCTTCCCAAACGCGAGGAGGAGCCCGCTTAAGACGAGCAGGTAACTCATGGCCACCCAGGAGACCTGGGACAGGGAGACCTGGAACGATTCGGCGATTGAGGGGAGGGAGATGTTTACGATGGTCGAATCAAGAGATGCCATAAAGGAGGAGAGCGCGAGGATAAAGAGAACAAGGTTCTGTTCCCGTCCGGAGAGGGCGTTCTGAAGTTCCATAGAGAATCTTCGACCGTCATTTTCTGATATAGATTTTGGTTTGTATCTTCTGATGCATCCACCGCATCCGGATTCCCATGAACCGGCCCGAAATTTTTACGGTAAATCCATTTTCACTCAAGAATACGTTTTTTCATGAACCGGGTTATCTGACACCGGGGATTACGGAACTATCGTATCAGACTCGATCGGATACACCCCCGGAAAACCACGGAGGCCAGGCCTCCCCGGAAGACATACCCTGTGACACCACACCATCCGGTTTTCGCCGGGAAAACCGCACTTCACAAAAAAAGTATTACAGGGAGGTTGCTGCCGCCATCCCAAACGTGAATGCAGCGATAACCGCAGCAATAATCACCAGCACTGCAAGAGCGATCAGGGCGATCGGCAGCCAGAACAGTGCGCTCTTTTCAGAAAACGCCACTTCACCTTTATTGATGCGTTCCGCGGTCTTATAGGCGTCATACATGGCGTACACCCAGATCCCGAGTACTACCACCACCATGAGCACCACGCCAGGAACCGCAAACGGCTGGCTTACGGTCATCACGGCAAAGAGAAACAGCAGCAGGTAAGAGACTAAAAACGCCCCGAAAAATTTCAGTCCCTCCCAGGTCTGCCCGTTATACCACTGGCCCCAGCCGGTAAACAGGAAACTCAGGATAACTGCCGCAGGCGGATTGCGAATCTCTGCTTTTGGGGGTACCGGTTGCGGTGCGGGAGGCGGCTGGATCCTGACACCGCAGTTCGGGCAGATCTCGGCATTCTCGTACTGGAGTTCCTTGCCGCAGGTAGGACAAAAATTCGGCATACCAGATAATGGTCGTATACACTCATAAAAACTGTTAATGCACCCTTGTTTTTCCAGCGATTGCCCGATAAACAACCGGATTACCAGGGTGTGGCGCGGATGATTTGGGACCCGGGCAGACGGGGTCCCGGTTCTGACAGCCGCACGTTTCTTAAAACCAGCTTTCGAGCGTCTTTTGCCCGGCCTTTACCGTGTACCGTTCGAGCGCCGCATCGATCCGTTCCTCGGCAAAATCGTATCCCCCGCAGAGCATCTTTTTTATCCCTTCCGTATCCGGGTGGCCCCATGCGAGCGTATACCCGGTCGTCACCGGCGGGCGCAGGAAGAGGTCCATCACCGGCGCCGGGTCAAAACCCGGGCACTTCTCCGCAAGTTTTACCTCGAATTCTCCCTTCTGCACGATCTTTAAGCCAGTCTTTGCCCCCACACCATCGGCGCCCGGGTTAAAGTCCGTCCCGACAAGGATAGCTACCTGGATCAGCTGCTCCCGGGTCAGGGAAAGACCGGCAAGCACGTCCGCCAGCACCACCCTCTCGGGGTTTACGGTCACGACCCGGCCCCGGATCTTGCGCTTCCCGCTCACGGTGAGGTTGCGCACTAAAAGGGGCGCACCAAAGAGCAGCGTATCGTAGTCCTGCGACACTGCGTACCGGGCATCCCCGGCCTGCACCATGAAGGCGGCCTGCGCCTCGCCCTCTCCTGCCGCCTGCACGTAAGGGATACCCAGCAGGTCGAGCAGTTCCTTTGAGGTCGCAATAATCGTCTCGTCCACCCGGGTCGACGACCGGGCCTGCTTGTATGCCTCCTCCTCGTCGCCCCGCTCAAGGGCTTCCTTCCACTTTTCCCCCGCCTCGTCCCGGCTCTTGCGGCGCTCCGCGTTTGTTGCGCTTTTGAGTTCGGGGGGCTTCCCGTCAAAAACAAAGACCGGCTTTATCCCCTTCTCAAGGAAGTTGACCATCCGGAAAAGGATCCCCGAGAGGTGGGATGTCACCCGGCCATGCCGGTCCATCAGCGGCGTCCCGTCCGGCTGCCGGATGATGGTTAAGAACTGGTAGAGTGCGTTGTTTGCATCGACCGCCGCCACCCCGGAAAGACCCTCCCAGGTAACCGGCATCTTGTAATCAGCGATAATATCCCGGAGTGCGACACCCATAGTTCACTGGCTCCTGCCGTACCGTTAGGCCGGCCTCTTATTTGTACACCCGCTTTGAGACCTCGCCCACGATATCTTCGAGATGGGAAGTGGTCCGGTCGTACTTCTCGTTCATGCGGGTCGAGATCTCCTCTAAGTTCGTGCGCAGCATCCGCTCCCGGGTGATCACGTTCTTTTCGAGGTTCCGCACCTTCATCTGGAGCGACAAAAAAAGTCCGCCAAGCGAGAGCATCATGAGGGCGGCGGCAATGGCGATGACAAGATCCTGCCAGAACCGCAGGATGAGAAAGATGGTGGAGATAACCATCACTGCCGTGAGCAGGATGTCGGGGAGATACTCGGGAATGTCCATGCTTTTAGATGATGAAAGCGCACTAATTAAACTAACTATCATCTCAGGAGTCCGTGTCCATGGATACCAGCACCCTCAAAAAGTATATTCCGTTCTTTGTGATGCCCGCATTCCTTGTCATCGTGGAACTGGGTTCCCTTGCCCTCTCGCTCCCGGTACAGGCCGCCGGCCTTTCCGCGTTCGATGACCCCGAGTCCATGGCAAACCCGCTCATCTTCATGGCGATCCTTCTCGGATTTACCGCATTCCTTTTGGTGCTGATCAAGTACGGCAGGAAGAATGTGATCGCATGGGTGATCGGTCTCTCCATCTTTCTGACCTTTGTCTACACCTTTGCCGCCATCGTCCCGATGGTTATCGGGCCGGGATACGCACAGATCGCAGTCCTGCTTGCCCTTGCCGTGGCAGCAACCGTGCTTTTATACAAATACCCGGAGTGGTATGTGATCGACGCTCTCGGACTCCTCCTTGCGGCCGGCGTCGCGTCGATCTTCGGCGTCTCTCTGGGTACCCTCCCGGTCATCCTGCTGCTTGTGATCCTCGCGGCCTATGACGCGATCTCGGTCTACAAGACAAAACATATGATTACCCTTGCCGAGGGAGTCATCGATTTAAAAACGCCGATCCTCTTTGTCATCCCGAAAAAACGGGATTACTCGTTCATCAAAGAGGGGATCGGGAAACTGAGTGACGGCGGGGAGCGCTCCGCATTTATCATCGGCATGGGTGACCGGATCATGC
>JBAZHU010000100.1:0-5739 GCA_041652215.1 Methanoregula sp.
GGGTAGTTACGCAGGCGCTGGTAACTACCCGTTAAAATTATGGTACCGGTAGCAGTTATCGATAAACTCCTGCTTTCGGTGCTCGCTTGCGTTCACGGGCGGTTTGAGGTACCCGACCGCCGGCGTCTGCTGCGCCGGGCAGAACGGGCAGAGTGCGGCATCGACGTCGCCGGCCTTCTCCCGCACCGGGCAGTAAAACACGCCATCAATCTTTTCGACCCGGTCGCCGCCGGGAAACCGCATCCCGACCGGGTGGCCCGGCTCCTGGTGCACGATCATGCAAAAACCGGCGAGCAGGAATTTCAAAAACCGAAGACGGAGGTCGCCGGTACCGGGCTGGCACTGTGCGGTCACCATGTCCCAGTACGCGGTCTCCGCACCGGTCACCGGCTCCTTCTTTTCCCTGAACGCGCCCTGCTGCTCCTTGAGCCGGATGGACTGGTATGTCCCGAGCAGGTGGCCGGTGATCGCCGTTTCGAGTTCCCTGCGGTATTCCGGCGCAAGGTCACGGATCGAATTCCCGAAATTCTGCTCCATCTGCCGGATGTCGCGGGGCGTATACAAAAGCACGATCCGGGCAAGGGCTGAACCGAGTTCGCCCCGTGTACGCAGCGCTTTAAGCCGGGAACAGTCTTCCCGTATGGCAGCGGCGATTTGTTCCGGTGACCCTTGTTCAGGATTATACGGCGTTTCTGTATTCATAGCCACAGTCTCCCGGAGGTGTTTTTCCTGTTACGGTATTTTATTCGGCCGGCACATGTAAGCGTTCCGGTGCGGGCATTGGGGTGTCCGAACGTTTTAATAGTCTGCTTTCCAAGTCATGTAGCATGGTGTCTACCATGAGTGAGTGTTTTATTAGCCAGTAAACTGCGCTTTTTTGATACCACGTTACGGGACGGGGAACAGACCCCGGGTGTATCGTTAAACCCGAACCAGAAGTTAGAGATTGCGACCAGGCTTGCAGCCATCGGTGTCGATGTTGTCGAAGCCGGCTCCGCTGCGGCCTCCACGGGAGAGCAGGACGCGATCCGGCTTATCTCGGGCGCCGGCCTGCCGGTCGAGACCTGCACGTTTGTCCGTGCGGTAAAAACCGACATCGATTACGCCGCGGATAACGGGGCGGATTCCGTCCATCTCGTGATCCCGGTAAGCGACCTGCACATCGAAAAGAAGATGCGTAAGACCCGGGACCAGGTAGCGGAGATGGCGTGGAGCTCGGTCGAGTACGCGAAAAGCCGGGGGCTCATCGTGGAACTCTCGGGCGAAGATGCCTCGCGGGCCGACCCGCAGTTCCTCCACGAAATCTTTTCGGGAGGCGTGGAACGCGGAGCCGACCGGCTCTGTTTCTGCGACACGGTGGGCGTGCTCACCCCGGAAAAGTGCGCGGCATTCATCCCGCCGCTTGCAAAGATCGCACCGCTCTCGATCCACTGCCACGATGACCTCGGTTTCGCGCTCGCCAATACGGTCGCGGCCTTAAAGGCCGGCGCTTCCTGCGCCCACGTGACGGTCAACGGCCTTGGCGAGCGGGCGGGAAACACCCCTTTAGAAGAACTCGTGATGTCTCTCGAAGTGCTCTACGGGTACCCGACGGGCATCAAAAAGGAGGAGATCTATTCCCTCTCGACGCTTGTCTCGCGCCTCACGGGCGTCCCGCTGCCGGTCAACAAGGCAATTGTCGGGGAGATGGCGTTTACCCACGAAAGCGGGATCCACGCCCACGGTGTGATCCGCGAGCCATCGACCTACGAGTCCATCCGGCCCGAGCAGATCGGAAGAAAACGTCGGATCGTGCTCGGGAAACATTCCGGCTCCGCATCCGTGGAAGCGGCGCTCCACGAGATGAAGTACGCCCCGAACCAGCAGCAGCTTAAGGCCATCGTATCGCGGATAAAAGACCTCGGCGACTCCGGGAAACGGGTGAGCGACGCAGACCTCATGGCCGTTGCCGACGCGGTGCTTGCGATGGAATGCAAACCGGTTATCCGTCTCAAGCAGTTCACGGTGGTCTCCGGCAACAGCATGATCCCGACAGCCTCGGTGACCCTCGAAGTCCGGGGAAAGGAAACCACCGGTGCGGCAACCGGCGACGGCCCTGTCGATGCCGCCATGCAGGTACTGAGTAAATCGGTTGCCGACGCCGCAAATATCCGGCTCGAAGAGTACCATGTCGACGCAATCAGCGGCGGGACGGACGCACTGGTCGAAGTGACCGTAAGGTTAAGTAAAGACGGGAAGATAATTACATCACGTGGCGCACGCACGGACATCATTATGGCGAGCGTTGAGGCCATGATCGCCGGTATGAACCGGCTTCTGGAGGACAGACCATGAAAACCGGGGCAAAACTCCTCATCGAATCACTGCAGCGCGAGGGTGTCGATACGATATTCGGCTACCCTGGCGGCTCAGTGCTGCCGATCTATGATGAACTCTACGATTCACCATTGCGGCATATCCTCGTACGGCACGAGCAGGCAGCTGCACATGCCGCGGACGGGTATGCCCGCGCGAGCGGCCGGGTAGGAGTATGCCTTGCAACTTCGGGGCCGGGTGCCTGTAACCTGGTCACCGGGATTGCGACGGCCTACATGGACTCGGTTCCTGTTGTCGCCATTACGGGCCAGGTCCCGACCACGATGCTCGGGAACGATGCCTTCCAGGAATCCGATATCCAGGGCATCACGATGCCGGTCACCAAGCACAATTATCTCGTGAAGGATACAGCAGATATCCCCCGTGTGGTACAGGAGGCATTCTATATCGCGGGCACGGGACGCCAGGGACCGGTCCTTATCGACCTGCCAAAAGATGTCAACACCCGGTCGATCAAGGAACCGCTCGTGCCGGAAAAAGTGTCACTCCGGGGTTACAACCCGACGTACAAGGGTAACAAGCGCCAGATTGACAAAGCGATCGACCTGATCACCGCTGCCGAACGCCCGCTCATTTACGCAGGGGGTGGGGTGATCTCATCGAACGCGTCACCGGAACTCGTCGAGTTTGCAACCAAACTTGGCATTCCGGTCACGACGACCTTAATGGGCATCGGGTGTATTCCCTGCGACCATCCGCTTAACCTCGGGATGCTCGGGATGCACGGTACCGAGTACGCGAACTTCGCGGTCACTGAGTGCGATCTTTTGATTGCCATTGGTGCCCGTTTTGACGACCGGGTCACTGGCAGGATCGATACCTTCGCCCCGCATGCGAAAGTGATCCATATCGATATCGATCCGGCCGAGATCGGGAAGAACAAGCGCGTGGACGTGCCGATTGTCGGGGATATCAAGTCTGTGCTGACCGACATGCTTGCCAGTTTAAAGAAGACGGGCGCATGTGAGGCGTGGGACAAGACAATCAAGCACTGGAAACAGCATCACCCGCTCCGGTACGGCAAGGACAACGGGTCCCTGCACCCGCAGTTCATCCTCCAGCAGATGAACGAGCTGCTGAAGGGCGACGCGGTGGTAGTCTCTGAAGTGGGCCAGAACCAGATGTGGACCGCCCAGTACTTCTGCTTCAGGAAGCCCCGTACATGGATCACATCGGGCGGCCTTGGCACGATGGGCTATGGTTTTCCCGCAGCAATCGGGGCGCACTATGCCCGGCCGGATGTGCCGGTCTTCGATGTTGCGGGCGACGGGAGCATCCAGATGAATATCCAGGAAATGGGAACCGTGGCGCAATACAACATCCCGGTGAAGATCGCGATCTTAAACAACCAGTACCTCGGCATGGTGCGCCAGTGGCAGGAGCTCTTCTACGACAGGCGCTACTCGTACACCGAGCTCCCGCCGGTGGAGTTCGTGAAGATCGGGCAGGCATACGGCATTGAAGGCATCAAGGTGGAGTCCTGCGATGAGGTCATGCCGGCATTAAAAGCCGCGGTGGAACATGACGGCCCGTTCGTTCTGGACTTCCGGATCGAGCGGGAGGAGAACGTGTTTCCGATGGTGCCGGCCGGTGCAGCGATTAACGAGATGATCGGGGGGCATCCGCGATCATGAAGGCACACACATTATCGGTTCTCGTAGAGAACCGGGCCGGTGTCTTATCGAGAGTCACGGGCCTCTTCTCCCGGCGCGGGTTTAACATCGAGAGCCTCGCGGTCGGACCCTGCGAGGAGTCAGACATGAGCCGTATCACCATTGTCGTAATCGGCGACGATGCGCAGATCGAACAGGTGATGAAGCAGCTCAACAAGCTCATCGATGTGATCAAGGTCTCGGACCTGACCGACAATGAACGGGTCGAGCGCGAACTGGTGATGTTCAAGGTGACTGCCGACCAGGGTTCGACCCGTGCGGAGATCATGCAGATCGCGACGATCTTCCGCGCCCAGATTGTTGACGTGGGCGCAAAGTCCGTAATCCTCCAGGTTGTCGGGGATACCGACAAGATCGACGCAATGGAAAAACTGCTCCGGCAATTCGGGATCAAGGAACTGATCCGGACCGGAAGGATCGCGATATTACGCGGCACGAAGACCGTGACGAGCAGCAAGTAATTTTTCTTTTTTATGGATGGGGCACATTCTTCACGGACAGATGCGGAACCGCATCAGTATCGCCGTTTACCCCCGGCAAAAGACCCGCGGCCATACTTTTCACCCGGCGTTAGACGAGATTGCCGGCCACCGTAACATTTCGAACATGTTATATGTTAGCATGCTACAGATTAACAAGGTATAATGTTTGGATTGCCGGATATTACGATTATCGCCGTAGGCGGAGTGACAATTGTCGCTTTTGCCGCACTGCTGTACTGGGGCATGACTTTTGGGGGGCATGACTGAAAATGGCGGATATTCTTACCATTGTTATCGTCACCCTGTATTTCCTGCTCATGCTGGGCATTGGTGTATGGGCGTCAAAGAAGATCAAGACCGCCGAGGATTACCTTGTTGCCGGCCGCTCGCTCGGGTTCTGGGTTTTTATCCTCCTTATGATCGGTGCGGTCTGCTCGGGTATGTCGCTATTGGGAGTATCAGGGCTCGGGTACCGGGCCGGCTGGCCAACCATGTGGGAACAGATCTTTGTTCCGCTCTCGATCGGTTTCTGTGTTATTTTCTTTGGGGTCAAACTCCATAACGTCGCAAAGTCTGCCGGCTACGTGACCGTGCAGGACTACCTCGCCCACCGGTACCAGAGCCCGATGGCGTTGCGCTCGCTCTCTGCGGTCGCCGGTATCATTGTCTCGCTCATCTACCTGGTCGGGCAATACACCGCCATCGCGATCGTGCTGATGTGGCTGTTCCAGATCCCGCTCTGGCTTGCGCTCCTGATTGCAACCATGGTTACCATGGTCTATACTATGATCGGCGGACTTTACGCGGTCGCATGGGCGGCCCTCATCCAGTCGGTCATGCTCATTGTCGGGATCTTTGTCATGGCCCCGATCATTATTTTCTATGCCGGGGGGTTCACGCACATCAACGAATACCTCGCCACCGTCAACCCGAACCTTGTGATGCCGTGGATGCCGGCCGGCGCATTCGCTCCCGCGTACGTGGTCTCGTTTGCGATCATGCTCATGATAGGCCTCGCCTGCGCCCCGCACGTGATTAACAACGTGCTCGCGGTAAAAGACGTCAAGTACTTCAAGTGGGCCCCCATCGTTGCATTTTTGATCTACGGGATCGCCATGTTCCTCCTCAAGTTCTCCGGCCTTGCGGGTCTTGTCATGGTAAAGGAGGGGGTCTTTACCCTGCCGGCAGTCTCGAATGCTTCGGACTTT
>JBAZHU010000101.1:0-5722 GCA_041652215.1 Methanoregula sp.
GAAATGTAGGATGAACTATAATAATTGAGATTTAGTCACGTCCGACAGCAGGGAATGCCTAAAACAAGAGATATGAATGACGTATCACACAACATGCGGGACCATTTCGTTCCGAGGATTACTGATGGGGATGCAGCAGCACCCGTTCATCGGTTCCATTCATCTGCCCGGCCCAAAATAGCCAATCCCTTCCGGGAACAGGTTGGTATTGGTATAATTCCTTACAACCTGCGGGGATACTACGGTCAGTTTTGGAACGACCACATTGAACTGGTGAGACGGGTACCAGTATATACCATTCCCGTACGAGTACGCAGCCTCATCCACCACAAACTCCGCATCAGACAGATCGATATGCTTCATTTGCGCATCATCATAATTCAGAATTTTTAACAACTTGATTTTTAAATCCTGTTTTCCCAGCAAAAAGAAAATAAGCCTCGTGCCTTCATCGACAGAATAATGGACATCGACAAGCGCTGTATTGTTATCCAATTGGATCTGCACAGACTCGACGGTGATATAACCGTACCGCTCGTCGTTTGCGGCTATCGCTGGCGCTATAATGAGACCTATGCAGAAGAAACAGAGAAGTGCGACAGCCCATGCCCTCATAGCACTATAAATTCGAAGGGTCACGTTAAATGGTTTACGGTAATAATCGTGCGGATCACGCCAGTAACACAGGTGAACCGCAATCAAGCAGGCAACGAAGTCTGTAAAAAAAGATTATTTGTTTGACGCAAGAACGATCTCAATGCTCGATACGTTAGTCTTGCCGGAATCGGTATCGATGACCTCGGTTGAGATGATGATATCTTTCTTTGTCACACCCTCAAGGAAACGGTTTAAGGAAATTTCTGCGGTATCAACAGCCCGCGATATTGCCTTGCCACGAGCCTTGATGGCAACCTCGCTTGCCCCGTTGTTGAATTGTGTTACGACTGCCAGTACATAGTTCATGACCGGCTTGTTTCCCACAAATACGGTGTTTTCCTTCATCGACTGCATGGTGGGTTGAACGGTGTTTTCCATAGAGATCACAGGTACTTCTTCTTTGTTATCAGTTCTGCATTCAGCACGCTTGCCCCTGCTGCACCCCGGATGGTATTGTGTCCCATTGCAATAAACCGGAGACCTTCCCGTAACCGGCCGACAGAAACGGTCATACCATTGCCCCGCATACGGTCGAGCCGGGGCTGGGGGCGATCAGCCTCAGAAAACAGGTGGACTGATTCCGCCGGCTGGGTCGGCAGGCCTTTAATGGGCGGCTTGTAATCGAGATAGGCTTTTTTGACCTTTTCAACCGGTTCCCTGATATCTACCCAGACCGCCATGGTGTGCCCGTCAATAACCGGTACCCGGTTGCAGCTTGCGCTCACTTTAAACGGTGCATCTGCCACCTTTTTCCCCTTAAGAGTCCCCATGATTTTAAGGGTCTCGGATTCCATCTTTTCCTCTTCATTCCCGATATAGGGAATAACGTTGTCATAGATAGCCATTGCTGCAACGCCCGCGAAGCCTGCTCCCGATATTGCCTGCATTGTGGCAACCTGGATGCCGGTAAACTTAAATTTCCGTAAAGGCGCCAGGGCCGTGACAAGCATGATGGTCGAGCAGTTCGGATTGGTAACAATAAACCCGTCCCTGCCGGCGTCACGCTGGACATCGATCAAACCCAGGTGATCGGGGTTTACCTCGGGCACCACAAGAGGAATGGTCGGCTCCATCCGGTGGGAACTGGCATTACTACAAACCGCAATGCCTGCATCGGCAAATTTGTTCTCAACATCCAGCGCAATATCCGCAGGAAGTGCGGAAAAGACCAGATCCACATCCTTCATCGCTGAAGGAGCGATATTTACGACCTTGATCTTTGCGATCTTTTCCGGAAACTGCGTTTCAAGGCGCCAGTTTACCACTTTGCCATATGGCTTTCCCGCACTGCGTTCCGAGGCCGCGAGCGTCGTCAGATTAAACCAGGGATGATCCGCCAGGAGTTCGACAAATCGCTGACCAACTGCGCCCGTAGCACCGAGCACTCCAACATTGATCATAGGTTACAGGTCCTGTGTGTTTTGTGTTTCCCGTTTGAGATGATGGCGGGTTGTAAAATCCCATTTCACCTGTGATAATAAATACATTGTTTTTTAAGATTATACAACAGCCCATATAAAACCCGTAAAAATTATCGGCGGCCCGTATATTCAGGGATTGACAGGATATCCCCCGAAACGTCTGCCGGTGTTGTTCTCCGGTTGCTGAACATCCGTGCAGACAGGCAAAAAAAGAGATCTGTGTGAAAAAATTATTCCATGTGGATCGCTTCAGAGGGACAGGCATCCACGCAGGTCTGGCAGTCCACGCACATGTCCTTGTCAACCTTCGCTTTCTCGTTCTCCATGGAAATCGCAGACGCCGGGCACTCGCTCACGCAGGTTTCACAACCGGTACATTTTGTTGTATCAACAACAGCTACCAAACTATTCACTCCATCGTTATAATGCGGCCAAAGACAAAAAATAGGTTTCGATTTGTACAGGTGTCAACCGATATGTCGGGTTATTTTTTTTGCAGTCCGATGACGTCGTTCATGCCATAGATGCCCGGCTTTTTACCGGCAACCCAGCGGGCCGCCCGCAGGGCACCGCTTGCAAAGACCGACCGGTCGTACGCCCGATGGGAGAGTTCAATTGTCTCGAAGTTCTTCGAGAACATCACCGAATGATCCCCGACAATGTCCCCGCCCCGGATTACGTGGACGCCAATCTCGTTCCCGCGTTCCATCATGCCCTCACGACCATAGAGTTTCTTGCGCGTACCGACTTCCTCATCAAGAATCTGAAGAATTGTCTTTGCCGTGCCGCTCGGTGCGTCTTTCTTGTTCCGGTGGTGTGCTTCGATCACTTCGATATCGTAATCTCCGAGCAGTTTCCCCGCTTCCCGCACAAGCTGCCAGAAGATATTGACCCCGACAGAGAAGTTGCTCGAGATCACCGCAGGCACGTGGCCTTCGATGGCCACGGCCATCTCTGTGCGCTGTTCAGGGGAAAAACCGGTCGTTCCCACGACAAGCGCCACATTGTTTCTGGCTGCTGCTTTCACATTCCCGACCGCGGCCTGTGCAATAGTGAAATCAATCAGCACATCGGGCTTTTTGCTTTTAAGGAGATTATCGATATCCTGGGTCGCAACTATATCGGCCCCAAAAAATGTACCGGGCCGTAAATCGATACCACCGACAAGTTCCAGATCCTGTGATTCTTTGACCATTCTCCCAAGGGTCTGGCCCATACGGCCGGAGGCTCCGCAGACAACGACTTTGATCATATCCGGTTCACCGTCGGGCCTTTTTTACCGTCTGCTTCTTTTTCGTTCCTGCTGATCTGGAGGACGCTGTTTTCTTTGCAACCGGTATGGTGGCAAGGACTTTCCTGAGTTCAGCGGTCTTTTTCTCATCAAGGTTATCGAGCGGCAACCGGACCGGGCCTCCTGCCATGCCCATAAGTTCCACGGCTTTTTTAACCGGGATGGGATTCGTGTCGATAAACATCGAACGGAAGAGGGGGGCAAGGGCATAGTGCAGGGTCAGCGCTTTTTTCCAGTCGCCTTTACCTGCCGCCTCGCACATGGCCACCATGCGTTTCGGGTCAACGTTTGCCGCGACCGAGATCACGCCTGCGCCTCCGAGCGCCATAATCGGGAGGGTAAGGTTGTCGTCTCCGGAGATCACGGCAAAGTCCTCGTCCTGCGTCAGTTCGATGATCCGCGATACCTGGCCGACATTTCCGCTGGCTTCCTTGATCCCGACAATGTTGGGGTGCTGTGCAAGCTCGGCAATCAGGTCGGGTTCGAGGTTCTGGCCCGTGCGACCGGGCACGTTGTAGATGATCACCGGGATATCGAGATCCGCCAGTTTCGTGTAATGCTTGACGAGCCCCGCGCGGTTGGGCTTGTTGTAATACGGGCTGATGACGAGCACGCCATCTGCACCGGTGTCCTTTGCCGCCTTCGTGAGGATGACTGCTTCCGCTGTATTGTTGGAACCCGTACCGGCAAGCACGGGCACCTTACCGTTGACCGTGTCAATGGTGACACCGACAACCTTTTCGTGCTCGGCAAATGAGAGCGTTGCGGACTCGCCGGTCGAGCCGCAGGGCACGATCCCGTGGATACCACAGGACAGGAGATACTCAATGTTTCGTTCAAGGCCCTGAACGTCAAGGCCTATCGCGGAATTACGTTTAAAAGGGGTAATTATTGCGGGAAGGACACCTTCAAACATAACGAGAGTTATGCGTGTCTTTTTGTATTAATTTTTCTTGTTATGTATCCGGCAACGCGGTTCCTGACACGCTTGCTGTCGATCGATGCGGACGCACCAAGCTGCCGCTTGTTCTCGTCAAAATTGTTCGAAAAGTTCTCTCTCTGCTTGGCCAGGAGTGCGGTACCGATGGTCTTGATATACGATGGCTTTATTCCCATGGAATATTCCTCAAAGTTCTATACGTATAATGCGGTTCGACAACATAATAATATTCCCCGCGACAACCGCAGGGTTCTCACCAAACAGGTGGATGACTGCCGTATCCTTTGCAGCGCCCGGATCCACGATCACTTCCGGGACCCCCTCCCTGCAACAGGAGGCTACGCCCCAGTCCATCGTGCTGACCCCGGGGGGCTGCCTGCTCCGGTCAATGGTGCAGCATTCAAGGAACATATCCTCGAGCACGCGGCGGACCGCATCCGTATACTTGATCGTTGCCGCACAGCGCATCTCCGGGTCAAATTTCGAAGAGGTAAGAAGGATTTTTGCGATCCCTGCATCAGCGCCAAACCCGCAGGTTCCCACAGCCCGGACGATAGTGCCCTGAACCACAAGCCCCCCGGTAACAGCTGCAACACCGGCACTGTCACGTGCGCCATTGATGGCATACCCGATGTTTGAACCAGTGCCAGCGGCAACCAGCCGCCAATCCATCGATTCTTCGAGAAGAACGACGGCACGTGAGAGCCGGGTAAGCACATCGTTTCTCTGCTGCTCGGGACTAATCATAATGTCTGATAGTTCTGTTGATCAGGAATGTTCTTATTCTCTCTTACGGCTATCAGCAGTCAGGTCAGGTCCAGTTCCCCTCGTATCTCCATGAGCCCGTTAATTGCAATAGCATAGAATTCCGGCAGCGCAAGGATCGGCGTAATGAGCGCGATGCGGTTCCGGTCGCACCCGGCAGCAAACGACGTGTCTTTTGCCTTTTTTGTCACGGTTTTTACCGTCACGTCCAAGAGCCTGCCGCCTTTCACGAGCGCACACGCGATCACGAGACCGGAGATGCTATCCGCAAGCCTGCAATGCAATCTCGACCGGCCGCTCATAGGTTCCCGTGAGAACGTGGTTGTGCCGCTGCACAATCCGGGCAAGCTCCGGCTCGATGCCATGCGCTTTCAGGATCTCCGCACCCTTCGTACCGTGCTGCTGCATATCCCCGCAAAAAAGTGCAAAAACAATGTCGTGCAGGATACCGATTGTTTCCCGGCATTCTGTATCCTTACCGAAGCGCGCGGCAAGCGCCCTCATCACGGCACCGGTTGCAAAGCAGTGTTTTTTTAAGCCTTCCTCATGGACGTACTTCGAGCAGGGCAATTGCAGCGGAGCGTTCCATAATTAAAGAGACGTGCAGTCCGGATACATCAGTATAACGGCTCACTCACCCGGGGATAT
>JBAZHU010000102.1:0-3181 GCA_041652215.1 Methanoregula sp.
GGAGCGCGTAAGAGGTGGAATCCGGAATCGGCTTCATAACCAATTAATATACCAAAACCTTACTTGTGTTTAAGTGAGGAATGATGATGACCTGCCCTGCGAACCTGAAATGTATACCGGTACGTGCCGCAGGGCAGCTCCAGAAACGACCGTCAGCCGGAGTACTCCGGGGCCTCATTCTTATCGCTCTCGTTATCGCTCTTGTAACAATCCCGGCTTCTGCCGGAGCCGGGAGAAACTCGTCTCCACTTTCCCCGACAACCACGCCGGATATCGTACATATCGGCATCTATGTTGTGGATTTTAACCGGTTCAGCGTTGAAGAGGGCACGTATGAAACCAATTTTTACATGGATCTCATATCCGATGCCAATGTCTCGATAGACGACTTCGATCTCATGAACGGCCAGATATCCTCGATAGATACAATCACGGATACTCCGCATGAAAAGGAGTACCGGATCTATGCCGTAATGACCGCCGATCCCGACCTCCGCCTCTACCCCTTCGACAAACACGCGCTTCCCATCATTATCGAACCAAGAACCCGTAACGAGAACAATATGGTTCTTACCATCGATGATAACAACACCGGCCTTGATACGGAAGCGGATCTCCCGGGATGGGCATTGACCGGCACAACTTCCCTGATAACGAACCGATCCTACGTGGCAGGGGAGACGCCCTATTCCCGTGCAGTGTTCAGTTATGGGATCACGAGGGACGCTGCGTCAACTATCCTGAAGTTCTTCCTGCCGATCACCCTGATCATTATCGTATCCCTTACGTCGCTCTTAATGAGGGTTTCATCACGTCTCGGCCTGAATGCGTCGATGTTCCTGGCCGCAGTGCTCATCCACTGGCGTATCGCAGACGCTATTCCCCTTGTCGCCTATGCGACCTTCCTGGATTATTTCATGATCCTGACCTATGCAACGCTCGTCATGGTTCTGGTATCCGGCATCCTTATCCTGAAATTTTCCGAGGACAAGAACACAATACGGGTCGAACAGGTCAACCGCTGGTCGATTCGGATCGTCCCTGCGCTTTCGATCTCGCTGTACTTCCTGCTGTTCCTTTCAATCCTCGGATAGCGGGTGCAATAAAGGAAAAATCCGGCCACATCAAAAATTCCAGACACCTGAATTGTTTAATAATGGTGTCTCCCATCATCCACCTGTCAGCAACCGGACAACAACGAAACGTCCCGCCACAACCGGGCGGAAACGCCGGAGCAGGTATGCAAATACACACATTGCCCCGATAAAAACAAGGGTACACAGGAGAAACTGCGGGAGGGAGATCTGGAGGTTTGCGGGCCGGATGAACCACGCGATGATGATTGTGTGGAGGATGTAGATCGCAAGCGAACATTCGCCCATCGCCCGGAGCGGATCCGGGATTCCGGCAGGAGGGAGCATGTCGGCTATCACGAACAGACAGAGGATCGCACCGGCAACTGCAAGACAGAATCCCGGGACCGGGGGATAGAAGAGTTCGACATACCCGTACCTGACAAGCAGTGGGCCGGGAAAAAGTTCCCAGAGCGCGAGCCCGGTACCTAACAGGCCCAGAGCCACCGCAGTAAACCGGGCGGTTGCAAACGACGTGATCCCGGTCCCTGTCCAGCGGATAGTACCGAGTTCGACGCCAAGGAGCGCGAAACCCAGCCAGGGAAAGACCGGGAACCAGCCATCGATGAGCCAATGCCCGGCAAGCGCAGGCAGGGTGAATCCGGCCATCCCCATAGCACCAGCGGCGAGAGGAATCTGGACCGGAATCTCCGGGTACCCGAACGCGAACTGGAAGATGGGGGTAGCGCAGAAGATCGCCCCCAGAATTCCCCAGCGGATTTTCCTGTCAAGCCCGAGAAAGAGGTATGCAAGCGGAAGTGAGAGCCCGATCAGGAAAAGAACGTCCATATCGAGGAACGGGAAGAGTCTCCAGACAACCGCTTCAAGCCCGGCTGCTATAAGAATCACGAGACCGCCCCTAATCAGGAAATACCGGAGAGCGTACTGCTTTTTTGTCCGCGACAGCGCGACCATCATGCCCGAGAGCAGGATAAAAAGCGGGGCGGCAAGGGAAGAAGTAAGCCGTATCCAGAACGGCACTGGCAGGGAGAGGAGATACGGTACGGTGTTTGCCACGACCATCAGCGCGATCGCAATTCCCCTGATGAGATCGACAGGGATATCGCGGAATTTTGTGCGGTATACCGGCGGGGTATCCATGGCCATCTGCATCCCAACGGATTATTGCCGGAATAAGAAAGGGCTTGTGTTGAGTGAAAATATTTTTTCGTTTTTTAAAGGGGGAAAACAGATTCCTGAATAAAACGTCAAAACAGTCTGACCGGTAAAAAACGGGGATTCCTCAACCAGGAAATTTCGCCGTCAGGTCAACAAGATCTAAATCCGATTGATCCATATAACCTATCAGGGATTTGCCCGGCAATTTCCATTTTAGTAGCGCTCGGGGAGATTGGCAAAGAGCCGGTTTTTTTCCCGTTTATTGTCTCTTCTTCCAGAGGTATGCCTCGTAGCAGAGCAGGACAAAGATGACAAATACCCCGCCGCAGAAGAAGGCGAGCGCGAGGTCGGGGGGTACTTCCTGCACCATGTCCGCGTCTGCCACGGCTTTTGCCGCATACACCCCGGATCCAGACCATTCCCGGTTTGCCATCATCGGCGCTGCATCAGTTACAGTCTGCGAAGAGAGCAACGGTGCAAGGGCAAAGATTCCAACCGTGACTGCAATGACGATCCCAAAAAGGGACGTGTACTTCAGGAGAAGTGAGCGGACGTTGGTCTGTTTTGGCGCGACAATCAGGAGCTGATCGGTGAGCGAGTACATCTTGACCTCGCGCCCCTTGATGCTGTACCTGGTCTCGGAAATAGTAATGAGACCGGCATCGAGCAGGTTTTCAGTATGGTATTTTGCGGTGGTGATCGGGATCCTGAGGTGCTCGGTGATATCGGTCAGGCTCTTTGCACCCGAGGCAAGGAGAGTAAGGATATCGTTTGCCATCTGGCTTGACATGGCTTTTGCGATCTTCTGCGCCCGTTCATCGCCCGGTTCCAGGATCACCACGTTTTCAGCCATGATTAACTCTTTTGCAGCGCCGCAATAATGCGCTCGCGGCCTACATTCAGGGCAAAATCAAGTTTTTCAACATCCG
>JBAZHU010000102.1:3191-5687 GCA_041652215.1 Methanoregula sp.
TTATCTCCCGATGCAAGTACGACCCGTGCGGTTTCGCCCGCGGAGGCAAGAAGGGCGACCCCGCCCTTTTGCGAGATGGCAGTGGCAATTGTCGAGAGTTCACGCTGGCCAAGGTCGATGCGTTTTACAACGACAGAAATGCCGCCCATCGTCTCGGACCGGATGGTCCTTATCTCAAGGTCCACCAGCCTCTGGCTCATGCGTTCGATCTCTTTTTTCTGGTCTTTCCATTCTGTGAAGAACCGGGTGACCGTGGGGGGAAGGTTTTCGAGCTGGACTGACAGCGTTTCGGCAGAAGATGCGGTGATCTGTTCGAGATGCTGCACGTAATAGACTGCCGCAGTCCCGGCCGCAAACTCGATCCGTTCGATCCCGTCCTGGATGTGCTCGACCCGGAGGATCTTGATCATACCGATCTCCCCGGTGCTCTGGCAGTGTGTACCGGCGCAGGCCTCGATGTCACCGGCGACTTTTACGACACGGATGTCTTTACCCTGAGGAACTCCCCCCTGGTACAGGGAGAACCCATACAACTGCTCGGCTTTCGTGCGGTTCTCAACCGAGATCTCGACCGGCTGGTTGGCCATCACCATCCGGTTTGCCGCAATTTCGATCTTGCGCAGCTCATCAGGAGTGATATGTTTGAAGTGCCGGATGTCGATACGCGAGCTCTCTGCCCCTTTCTGCGCACCCGACTGGTGGATATGGGCGCCGAGTATCTCCTTTGAGGCATGGAGGAGGATATGGGTCGCCGTGTGGTGGCGCATCAGCGAGAACCGTCGTTCCTCATCGACCATTCCCTTGACCCGCTCGCCGCGCTGGAGGAGACCGCCGCTGATATGGTGGAGGATGACATCGCCTACTTTGACCACATCGTCAACCCGTGCCATGCTTTCGGTACCCACGAGACTGCCGGTGTCTGCCGGCTGGCCGCCGCCCTCGGGATAGAAAAGCGTCTGGTCGAGTACCGCATACCCCTCGAAGAAGTCAATGACGACCGCTTCAAACTCGATGTCCTCGGGCTGTTCGTAGTAGAGTTTCTTTGTCGGCGGGAGACCCTGGACCCGTTCGGCATATTTTGCGGTTTTGTCAACGACCGCTTCTTTCTTTGACTCGGAGTGCATGTCGGCAATCTGGGAGTAGAAATTGTCCGGCAGCTCGATGACTGCACCTTCCTTTGCAGCGATATCCTTGATCATCTCGGGCGGGATGCCGTGGGAATCGTACAGGGTAATAATCTCGGAAAGCGGCACACGCTCGCTCTTTGCCTTGTAGGTTTTTGCTACTTTCTGGACAATCCGGGTACCCCGTTCGAGCGTATCGGCGTACTTCACGACTTCGCGGTCGACAATCTCGCGAACGATGGCAATGTCCTGCTGGAACTTGTTCATCCCGATGATCTTCATCTGTTCTTCAATGAGATCGGCAAGGGAATCCTGCATCTTAAAGTCGTTCATCATCCGCAGCGTCCGGCGGATGACCAGCCGGGCAAGGTACCCCTCGCGGACGTTCGAGGGAACGATGCAGTCCCCGAGCATGTACGCGAGGCACCGGGTATGGTCGACAATCGCATACACCTTCTCGACAGGCGTTATCATCTTGTCGAGTTTCTCGGGGGAGATGTCGATGGCGGCGGCTACTTTTTTCCGGAGGGAAAAGAGGTTGGAACCGGAGATGTCCATGAGCCCGGCATACTTTGCACTTAAGGCCAGGATCTTGGTATAATCCTTGTTTTCGAGCAGGTGCGAGATACCGGCGGAATTCATGACCCGGCTGACCATCTCCGGGAATACTGCATCGTAGATGGTGGGCGAGCCTTTCGATGCCCAGACCAGCCGTTCCAGGCCGTACCCGGTATCCACAATCCGGAGTTTTATCGGGTAGTACATCTCGCCATTGAGATCGTAGCCGGGGTGGTCGGTCTTCTGCCTGCCAAGACTCATGAAGACAAGGGTGGCAACTTCGAGGCCGCCGATCATGACTTCAACGCTCGGTCCCGCGTTCCCGCCGCCAATCCACGGGTGTTCCTTGTACGTGACCTTAGTAAGGTCACCGCCGATGGAAGCGAGGAACTGGTCGCAGAGTTCGACCGTGCGGTCTTTCCAGTAGATCTCCTCGTTCGGGGTGTTGAATGCGTGGTGGGCAAGCATCTCGAACGTGGTCAGGTGCCGCCCGGTTTTCCCCACAGAGTCAAGGTCGTTTAACCGGATACAGGGCTGGGAGATGGTAAGCGGGTTTGCCGGAGGCGGGACAATGCCACTGGTCACAAACGGCTGGAAGTCAGCAATGGACGCGATGGTCAGGTAGATATCGTCCCGCCAGCGTGCGACCACCGGGTAGCGTTCGATACGTGTATGTCCGTTCTTTTCAAAAAAGGAAAGATATGCCTCACGCATCTCGTCAACCGTATGGGGAGTAAAAACGGGATTCCCGATGAACGTATAGGGTTCGCAGGCTGCATCACCGCAGTTGTCGCGGGGGCTGTCGCGCGTCCAG
>JBAZHU010000103.1:0-5674 GCA_041652215.1 Methanoregula sp.
CCTTGTTCTTCGGAACCTCGACTACAATATCGGTCCCGAGCAGTTCCCGGAACCGGGCAAAAAATCGGATCTTAACGGTCATTTTTTCTTCCCCGTTGTTGTTTTCTTTTCTTTTCCTGCCGGCGCATCCTTTGATGCATGCCCTGCTCCGCACGATATGCAGGCCGGATTCCTTACAACAGCAATTTCTTCCGCGTGCGCTGTCATCCCGTCCCAGATCAGGAGACGGTTTGCCAGGAGATCCCCGGTGCCAAGCAGGTACTTCAGCACCTCGTTTACCTGGATCATCCCGATAAAACCCGGCGTCACGCCGACTACGGGAAAAACTTCCGTTGGAGGGGCACGGGGAAATATACAGCGCAGGCACGCGGTCTTTTGCGGGATAATAGTCGTTGCCTGCCCATAGAATCCTCGTATCGCGCCATGAAACAGCGGGATCTTCTTCTTTTGCGCGATATCGTTGAGCAGGTACCGGGTGGGATAGTTATCCATCGCATCGACGATGCCATCTGCCCGTCCCACAAGCTGTGCGCAGTTCGATTCATCAATCGTGGTATCGATCGCCTTAACGGTGATATCGGGATTGATCGCAAGCAGTTTTTCCTCCGCAGATGCAACCTTCTTTTTGCCGATATCCCGGTCATAGTGCAGGATCTGGCGGTTGAGGTTGGTCAGTTCCACGACATCCTTGTCCACCACCGTGAGAGTACCGACACCGGCCACCGCAAGGTAGATCGAGACCGGGGAGCCGAGCCCGCCGGCCCCGGCAATAAAGATGTTTGCCTTTTTAAGACGTTCCTGCCCATCATCCCCAAAGAGCATCATCTGGCGTTTGTATCGTTCGCGTTCGCGTTTTGAAAGCATCTCTTTCACCTGATTATCCGGATCTGATACGAGGGTGTCGCTTTACTGGTGACACTCAGTATCTTCACCGTGATCGTGGGAGTGGGATGAGGTTTCCTGCCACGGTTCAAGGCCGTGTTTTACCCGGTAATCGTTGATTGCCTTGTGGATTCCCTCTTCTGCAAGCACCGAGCAGTGCATCTTGATGGGCGGCAGGCCGTCAAGTGCCTCGGCAACTGCCTTGTTGGAGAGCTGCCATGCATCTTCGAGCGTCTTACCCCGGACAAGTTCGGTGGCCATGCTGCTCGATGCGATGGCCGCACCGCAGCCGAACGTCTTGAACTTCGCATCGGTGACGATATTGTTCTCGATTTTTAAGAAGATCTGCATGATATCGCCGCAGACCGGGTTCCCGACCTCCCCGACACCATCCGGGTTCTCGATCTCGCCGACGTTACGCGGGTTTTTGAAATGATCCATCACGGTTTCGCTATACATTGCATCCTCCGTCCTTTGCCGATTTATGGTACAAGGGAGACATGTCCCGCAGGCGTGATACCACTTTCGGCAGGGCTTCGAGCACGAAATCGACATCCTCCTCAGTATTCGCATCGCCAAGCGTCAGCCGCAGTGAGCCGTGCGAGATCTCCACCGGGAGGCCGGTGGCAAGCAGCACGTGCGAGGGCTCGAGCGAACCGGACGTGCAGGCACTGCCGGTCGAGGCGCAGATACCTTCGTCGTCCAGCCACAGGAGCATAGACTCCCCTTCGATAAACTCGAAACTGACATTGAAGTTCCCCGGCAGCCGTTCTGTAGGGTGACCGTTGAGACGGGCATTCGGGATCTTCTCAAGAACGCCCTTTAAGAGCCGGTCCCTCATCGCCCGGATTCGTAGATTATGGCCTTCAATATCGGCGGTTGACAGTTCGATTGCCTTCCCGCACCCGACAATCCCGGCAATGTTCTCAGTCCCGGCACGTTTTTTGCGTTCCTGGCCGCCGCCATGGATCAGGTTCTCGATCCGAACGCCTTTCTTGATATTGAGCGCACCGGCGCCTTTCGGACCATAGAACTTGTGGGCGGAGAGCGAGAGCATGTCGATATTCTCTGCCTTCACATCGATGGGGACATTTCCTATTGCCTGCACCGCATCGGTGTGGAAGTACACCTTGTGCTTCTTTGCCACCTCCGCAAGTGCCCGGATCGGTTCGATGGTGCCGATCTCGTTATTCGCATACATGATCGAGACGAGGATCGTCTTGTCAGTGATCGCCTTTTCAAGGTCCGCCGGATCGACACGGCCGTACCGGTCGACCGGGAGATAGGTCACCATAAATCCCTCTTTTTCCAGGAACTGGCACGTGTGGAGGACAGCGTGGTGTTCGATCGCTGTCGTGATGATATGGTTGCCCCGCTTCCGGTTGGCATACGCAACGCCTTTTATCGCCCAGTTGTCGGATTCACTCCCACAGGAGGTAAAATAGATCTCATCGGGATCCGCCCCGAGTGCTTTTGCCACCCGGGCCCGGGCCGTGTCAATGGCAGTCTTTGATTCGCGTGCGATCCCGTAGATGGAAGAGGGGTTGCCGAAATGCTGGGTAAAGTAAGGGATCATCGCGTCGACGACGTCCTTTTTCACGTATGTCGTTGCGGAGTGATCCATGTAGATGATGCGCTGTTTTCCCATGCTCTCATTCCCTAAGTGCGTGTGAATAGTCTTGCTGGTTCTCTGATTATTCTTTTGTTACCGTAAGTGATAGGGGTCGCTTCTTTTCGGCCGGTGCGGCCACAGACTGAACAGCCCCAAATCCCGCGGGTATTTGCCACCAGTTATGAGATTCCGGGTGCAATGATGCATTATTTTTTATGGTCGCATAACCTATTCACAATTGTGAATACAACGTATTTATGTGACAATTGTGATAACTTAAAGGTTGTGATATAATGGAAGCCCCCTGCCAGAAAATCGTATGGGATGTCCTGCCGGCGATCCGTGCAGCTATCGCGGTGGAGCTCGTGAAATATGGCGTGTCCCAGGTCGAAGCGGCGCGGATGCTGGAGATTGCACCGTCGGCGGTCTCCCAGTACCTCTCCGGGAAACGTGGTTACCGCATCGAGTTCGAGAACGATGTAAAGAGGTCAATCGAGCAGCTTGCCCGTGATTTAAAAGAGGGCCGGGACATAAACCTCGTGCAGCGCACCTGCGATATCTGCCACCAGCTCCGGGAAGGCGAGGAGTACCAGTGCGGGGTCAGTTCCGGGAACAACCGGTGTGGCAGCTGATTTTAATTTCATATTTCAACCCGTTTTAAGATTTGTTGAGGTATTATGGACACTACTGCCTGTCGCAAACGTATCCTCGAAAAGATTGCGGAGAGAGGGGCGATGCTCGTCGCATTCTCCGGCGGCGTGGACAGCAGCCTGCTCGCGGTGCTTGCCCGGGAAGCACTGGGGGATAACAGCCGGTGCATCCTCCTCGACAGCCCGGTCGTCCCCCGTGAAGCGGTCGAAGAGGCGCGGCGTATCGCCCGGGACTATGACCTCAATCTGGAAATACTACCCGTAACCGTGATGGACGACGAACGGTTCACGAAAAACCCGGCCGAACGCTGCTACTGGTGCAAGAAGAACTCGGCGGCAGTGCTGAAACGGCGGGCACAGGAACTGGGGCTTGCCTGTGTCGCCGACGGCATCAACGCCTCGGATACCGGGGAGCACCGGCCGGGCCTTACCTCAAGTACCGAGGAAGGGATCGTCCACCCGTTCCTTGACGCCGGCATGACAAAAAGCGATATCCGGGAGATCGCAAAGGCAGGAGGGTACTCCTTCTGGGACAAACCCTCGGCAGCCTGCCTCTCCTCCCGTATTCCCTACGGGGAGACGATAACGGAAGTAAAACTCCACAGGGTCGAAGAGGCCGAGGCGTTCCTGCACAAGAAGGGGTTCCGGCAGGTACGGGTGAGGGTGCACGGGACGATTGCCCGCATCGAAGTGCCTAAAGAGGAGATGCACGCATTACTGGATATGCATGCGGAGGTTACCGGTACGCTGTCCGCACTCGGGTTCTCCTATGTCACGCTCGATCTTGGGGGATACCGCAGCGGGAGTATGGATGAAGTGCTCGCGCCTCCCGACAGAAAAGCCTGACCGGTAAACACTCATGGTGATACAGATGACCGTACCGATGTTCAGACACCTGCCCTGTATAAAGATCGACGGCGAAACAGCGAAAGCCGAAACCCACGAGGTAATAGACGAGGTTCCCGAGGCGCTGTTTGTCAACGGCAGGCACGCGATGACCGCGATGATGAGCCCCACAAACCTGGAGGATTTTGTCACCGGCTACCTGTTCACCGAGCAGATCATCAAGGGGGTCGATGAGATTGAATCCATCAGGATCGAGAAGAACCGGATCAGCGTAATCACAAAAAATCTCTTCAAAGTGCTCGGCCCCAAAAAGACCATCCTCTCGGGATGCGGGGGGGCCACATCCTTTATCGACACCGAAAAACTGCCAAAAATTACCTCGGATCTTTCCCTCTCTCCCGAACTGATCCGGACAACGGTACGAGAGGTGCTTGAATCCGATCTGCATACAAAGACCGGGGGCATCCATATCGTCGGGCTTGCCTCAAAAACAGGGATTATCGCCAAATCGGAGGACATTGGCCGGCATAACGCGCTCGACCGGGTAATTGGCTACGGGCTCCGGAACAAGATTGACTTTTCACAGACGTTTGCCATCTGTTCGGGCCGGATCTCGTCCGAGATGGTGCGCAAGTGCCTGATCGCAAACATCCCGACGATAGTCTCGCGGGGTGCGACGACGACGCTTGCCGTCACTATTGCGGAAGAGACCGGGGTGTGCGTCGTCGGGTTTGTCCGCAGCACGAAACTGAATATCTACTCCCACCCCGAACGCGTACAGGGCGCCCCCTCACTTCCCCAGTGAGTGACGGAGTCGGCAGACCTGGCAAAGAGCCCCGGAGCAGGGGTCGCCGCACTCCCGGCAGTGGTGCAGGGGTTCCATGACCGGTGTCCCGGCACAGTACCGTTTGATCGTTCTTTTGCTTTTAACAAGGTTCTGCATCGTCCCGGGGTGACAACTCTCATAGTCAGAAAGCAGGGTGCGGACCCCGGCCCGCAGGGCATACTTCGTGTACGGGCATTCGGGCAGCACTGAAAAAAGACCCTGCACAAAGAGGTACGCAGCGATCTCCTTTTCCGGGATGGCTGCAAGTGGCTTGATTCTCGGAAGAAATGCCTCGGATGTGCCGGTACCCGTGGTGCGGACCAGCCGGGGCAGATCGCCCCTGAACGCATTCATCAGCACGGACTGTGCTTCATCGTCGAGGTTGTGACCGGTTGCGATCGCGGTCGCCCCGGCTTCACGCGCTGCATCCGCAAGGGCTTTTTTGCGCAGGATACCGCAGATGGTGCAGGCCTGCGCCTCGCGCCCGGCAAGAAGGGTATCGAGATCGCTCCCGATGAGATCGCGAAACGAGACAATACGGTGATCTACCCCGAGCCATCCTGTCAGGGTCTCCGCTGCCCGCAGGGTGTCGGCCCGGTAACCCGCAATACCCTCATCAACCGTGATTGCGACAATACTGGCGGCAGGCCATGAGGGCAGAAGACGGGAGAGGATCACGAGCAGCGCGGTGCTGTCTTTTCCGCCGCTTAAGCCCACCGCGATCCGGTCCCCCGGGCGAATCTGCCCGGACTCCCGTATCGTCTCCGCCACCCGGTCTTCCACATCCTGTACAAGGTGCGTGCCGCAGAGATGGCGCCGGGCGACCGGCTGGTATATCACCGCCGGTTCGCCACAAAT
>JBAZHU010000104.1:0-5656 GCA_041652215.1 Methanoregula sp.
TTGCGACTCATAACGGAGAACCAAAATCACCAGACCACCATCTGATCTCCTGACAAGAAATTAAAACGGGGTCAGACCCTTGGCATTTCTTGCCGGCAGGAGGTCACATGAACTTCTTTGAGTTGGATTGCTAATTCCCAGCCCGGTAGAAAATTAGCGAAGTACTGAGTTCGGACTAAAAATTAGTGAAGTACTGAACCCGGAATTTTTTTACCGCGATCCCTTGTCCCGTATTTTAATCGGCAATATTTTGCCGGAAATCACGATGACGTATGACCTACAAAAACGTGATTACGATGAAACACCGCATCGCATCTTCCGCCCGGATTCCCGGGCATCCCCTTCCAGGCGCCCCAACAACAGAGTATTTTTGTACAGCAGTACACAGATAATGACGTAAGAGAACAGAACAATCTTTAAACCGGCAGGCAGAAATGAGGAATACTACACACATTAACTGAAAGGTGAGGAAATGCGAGGGATACGATCCATGAATTACAAGGATATGGCGGTATCAGAAGTAATTGGATCTATCATTCTGATCAGTGTGGTGGTTATCGGAGTGGCCGTTATCGGTGCGGTTTTTCTTTCGCAGCCGACACCTCAAAAAATCCCCGCACTGAGTGCAGTTATCTCGGAGGATACCACACAGAAGATTATATCGGTCTATCACGATGGCGGGGACGCACTTTCAGCAGAGAATGTGAAAATTCTCGTTGATGGGGCGCCCCAGCTGTTTTCCCAGGATGGATCAACGGCATGGTCTACCTGGGCTGTGGGGGATTCTCTCAATTATAAGTACTCAGGTTCAGCACCCGGCCTCGTCCAGATTATCTACTCGGGTGGCAGCGGATCGACAGTTCTTGCCTCTTCAGATTTTGGGTTTAACCCGAGCAGTACATCGACAGCCGGGCCAACCGGGACTGTAACCCCAGTACCGACCAACACAACAACACCCACTGCAAGTCCGACATCCGTTCCGGCACCGGTGGCAAACTTCACGGGTACACCCCTCGCAGGCACCGCACCGCTTACGGTTCGGTTCACTGACCAGTCATCGAATTCACCCACTTCGTGGTCGTGGAACTTTGGCGATGGTGACACGACAAACGCTTCGATACAGAACCCGGTGCACGGGTACGCACATTCAGGTAACTATACGGTTTCGCTCACGGTAACAAACGGTGTCGGGAACAACACTCTCACAAAGACAAACTACATTGCCGTAATGGCACCGGCCCCGGTTGCCAGCTTTATCGGTACTCCGCTCTCAGGAACCACCCCGCTTATCGTTCAGTTCACCGACCAGTCATCGAATTCACCCACTTCGTGGTCGTGGGACTTTGGCGATGGCAATACGTCAATTGTACGGAACCCGTCGCATACCTACTCATCCATAGGGCTGTACACAGTGTCGCTGAACGCCACCAATATCGCCGGGAGCAGCAAACTCACAAAGCCGAATTATGTCAACGTTACGATCTCGAATTTCACCGCGTATATCATCCAGAATAATGTCTTTGTCTATGGGACGCAGTTGTATTTCGCAGGGAACAACGTGTATGGTGACGGTGCGACCATCATCATTACCAGTCCCCTGTATGGCAGTACCCTGAACGGCGGTGCACAGATCGCTGTAAGTAACATTTTCATCGACGGCGATGTGACCTTAAACACCGGGAGTACCAGCATGGGATCCGGGAGTTCCCCGGGTGCCCTCTACATCAATGGGAACCTCAACCTTAACGGCGGAAGTCGGGATCTCTACGGCGATATCTATGTCGCAAAAAACCTCGTCCTCCAGGACTGCCGGATTCACGGGAATATGTACGTCAACGGTGATATTAACCTCCCGAATGCAGGAGTCCCAACGCTGGATACTGGCAAGAACATCTACTATACCGGAACGTTAACACATCCCAGCAGTTACAGCCAGGCGTTTTTGGACCGGTGCATCTGGCAGAACACAGTTCCGGGCTTTTCCATGCCAGACCAGACAATGCCTTCGTTAAAACCCGATCAATGGTACCAGGATCAGGGATATTCTACCAGTACCAGTGGCAAACTGACCAACAATCTGAAAATAATTGCAGACAGTTATACCTCATCCGATTCATCGGATACGAGCGGTGTAAATAACATAGTAATTATCGCCAAAAACGGGGATATCACCCTCGGTAGTTTCTGGCAACATTACCCGGTTACCGGCGTCTTATATGCACCCAACGGGAAAGTGACCTTTGGCGGCAACTCTTTTACGGGGGTTGTCATCGCCCGCGACGGGTTCTTTGTCACGAGCGGCGGGACGACGGTAACCTTCACAAACCTGGCAAATTATTTCAGCAGCCCGAACGACTATCCGTTCTAAAGGAAACAGGGCCTCGTCCCTGCCTTTTATTATTTTCCGGTTCTTGTCGGAATTAAGGAATTTACTGCTGCTCCACGGTATCGAACGAAGCAGACACATTGAATTCAGAGAAATTGTACAGGTCAGCACGTAGTGCCTCTCTGCGACGCCGGGGAGGTAAGTGATTCACTATTTGTGGACTTTTGCGGTAAATGACAATATTTGACTCTGCTGAAATTCTCACAGGACATCGAATACCCATTGATCTTTTTAAAGGCACGATTCCGGGAAACAGGGATCTTTTTAGGGTTATTTTGCAGAGCATGAAGATCCGGCCGGCAGACGGATCCGGATTTCACGCTCACATCAGATAGCGTTTTTTTATTCTATTTTTTACCCACTCTTTGATGTGACGCAGTGTAACCCTACAGCCGGGCGGTAACATTACAGATGAGGGGTAAGGTTAAGCACGGTCCTTACCCGGTTTTTTTAATTCACAGAAAAAAAATTCCATATATTTGAAGAAATAAGGGTCTACCGGGCATGCCATTCCACAATTTAAACCACGGGAACAATGTGCGTCTCCCTGCTCACCAGCACATTATACGCATCGTGCCCCGGGTTGTACCGTACCAGCACATCCCGTAGTTCAAGCACCGACCCGTACGGCGCAATCCCCAGTTCCCGGTTTCCCGGGGTGATATGAAACGCAGGCAGCACCGCATATACCGGTTTTTCCGCAGAGCCGTCGCAGAGCCTGAACAGGTGAGTCTCGGTATCTCCGAGATCCTCGGACATCTTCGCCGCCACGACCGTGATCCGTTGTCCTACGTTTAAGTGGATCCGGGACAACCGGAGGGCATGGGTGTCTTTTGGCATCCGGCAGGGCGAGCGTGTCTTTCCGTCCTTTCGTATCATCACGTAACTGTACTTGATATCGGTGTTCACGTACCGGAACGGCTCGTCGCACGCCGCAAGCGTGTTCATGATCCGGGTGGGCCGGATTTGAGGGGCCGTCACAAAACTCCAGCACCGGTCCGGCGTGCAGTTGGTGCCCCAGACATAGGTACAGGGCGCATAGATGGAAAGCCCCCGTTTTTTGAGCGCAAGGGAAATGACTCGCAGGCTCGTGGATGTCGCTTCCTCTGCGGGTTCAATAATCAGGATCGTGCCGTCAGGTGCGAGCAGTTCCGTATATTTCATGACAATATCAGCACGCGCCTCTACCGACAGGCCGGCCAGTTCGTTGAGGACGTTTGAAAAAACCATCAGGTCGACACGCTCGGGAAGCGCTTCCTTTGCAGGGGTCGTGATATCTGCTTCCCTCGGGGGTTCGAGCGTCACCGGGGAGTTCTTTGTATCAACACTCCGGGCAAGAGCGACAAACGCCTCGATGTGCTCTTTTGAGCGTTCGATTGGAAAGACCGTTGCCCGTGCGGTATCCAGACACCGCCAGAAATCCGCGATGGCGAGGGGAATGACCCCGGGCCCGGTGCCGAGATCGAGAATTGTCATCTCTCGTTTTAAGAGACCCTCGCGGGCGAGCTGTGCAAGCAGGTGCCGGGTCTGCATGAAATAGACCGGAAAATGGTACGCTAAGTAGCCAAGCACCGAATACCCTTTTGTATACTGGAGCGACCGTTTGTCTGTCGGTTTCCAGTAATCGTTCTTCTGGGCCACAATGGCACGCCGGAGCCGTTCAAGGATGACCGGGTCGGTCCAGTCTTTACCGGTTTTTCTCGCGATATACTGCTCGATAGCCTCTTCAAGGGTCGGGGGAAGGGTGGGGAGAAGAAGGTACTCGCCGAGTCGTTTTTCCTCAGCAGCGTTCAGGACATACGCCGGGGAGGGCACGAACCGCGAGATCTCATAATCCCCGTCGGTCTTTTTTGCAGAAAGCCCGAGCCCGGCAAGATGCGGCTTGAGTGCGTCGAACATCTGATCGACCGTCTGCGGTTCCTCCAGGTAGACCGCAATCTCGGAGAGCAGGAATGCCGGTTTGGTACCGGCCACGTATTTTATCGTTGAAATAAACTGCTTTGCGGTCATAACCTGCCGGAATCTTTGCCGCAGGCACTCATACATCTTTGGATGAAAGCCGTACTATTCTCTGGCCGGTTGCCAGAGAAACTCGGATGAAATACCAGGACTCTTCCCCCGTCGGCTCTCTGCATATAAGGGGGTGATCCGTCCGGTTCATGTATCCGGAGGATGACATACGTGAGAGGAATAATCACATGTTCGATCACTGTCCCGGCGCGGCAAACATAAGGACGCCGACGCTCACGATCAAAAAATGCCCGCAGTGCGGGGAGGATGTCGAATTATTTTCCAACGATGTCTCGGTGAAATGCAGCAGATGCGGATTTGTAATCTATAACGATATCGCATCGTGCGTGCAGTGGTGCAAACATGCCCGGGAATGCGTGGGCGAGGAGATGTACCGGAAACTCACGGAAAAAAAGACGGCCTGACGGGAAAATGCCGGGACGTTTTCCCGATAATTACAACCCGGGTTATTTCCCGGTGCCGCACCCGTGCTGGTGATCGCCGGGAACCCACCGGTCGCCATCCTTACAGAGCTCTTTTTTCCAGATCGGGACGCCGGCTTTGATCGCCTCGATAATAAACCGGGAGCCCTCGTACGCCTGCTCGCGGTGCCCTGCGCCCACTACGATGACAAGGATATTTTCCCCGACGGCAAGGCGGCCGATCCGGTGAATGATATCGACAGAGAGGAGGTTGTGAGTCTTTTTTGCCTCGGTGGCGATCTTCTCCAGTTCAGGTACCGCAACCTCCTCGTACGCCTCCAGTTCCATCTCGCGGATATCGTCGTCCCGGACGATCCCGTCAAAGACGACAATTGCCCCGGTCCCCCGCTGCTTTGCCCGGGCGATCAGGTTCCCGATATCGACATCTTCTGTCTGGATCGCGATCATAGGTGCACCATTACCTCTTTTTTATCCGCCCGCAACGGGGGGGAACACCGCAATCTCGTCGCCGTCTGCAACCATAATCTTTGGTGCATCGGACGTTTCAAGGCGTTTCCCGTTCTGCATCAGGATGACAAATTCGCGAAACGCGCCCTTCTCGTCGAAGATTGCATCGTACCCTTCCTTGTTCTTCTCTGCTGTTTCCTTTACCAGGTCAAGAAGTCCCTTGTTCTTCGGAACCTCGACCACGATATCGGTCCCGAGCAGTTCCCGGAACCGGGCAAAAAATCGGATCTTAACGGTCATTTTTTCTTCCCCGTTGTTGTTTTCTTTTCTTTTCCTGCCGGCGCATCCTTTGATGCATGCCCTGCTCCGC
>JBAZHU010000105.1:0-5649 GCA_041652215.1 Methanoregula sp.
CGGTGACATTGCAGTATGCCGCGAGGAGCACGGCGGGCACGAGGAAATGGTGCTCGGGGCCGTGCATGTTCACGACCGGGTTCTGCATTAAGGTGATCGCCATCCTGACCGGATCCGTCTCTGGTGTCTTTGTGCAGTACTGCTCTATCGCATCGTCGGCCCCGAGCTGGTGGCAGCGGTCGCAGACAAAGTGGCCCTCCGTGCAGACGGTATTGGTGGTATGGATTTCGTGGCAGTATGCACACTCGCGCTTCTCGGTCGTTTCAAGATAGCGGAGCGGTTTGCCGCAGACCATGCAGCCCGTGCGGTGAGCCGGGGTATTTTTTTTTGTTTGTGCCATTCCCTTCACCTGCTCTGATCAGCATACACTGGTCGTGCCGGTAAAAAAGAGTGCCGGTCTTACCGGAACCACGAAAGATTACCGTGGCACATGCGCACGGTGCGGCGGCCCGCGGTGGCGGTTTCTTCCGGAAAACCCATGCTGGAGTGCGCCGGAATACTTTGCCACAAACGATCCCACCAGGGAGGTCACGATCACCATGACCGCGATGGTGACGGCAACCGGGGGAGAGCCGTACAGCGCGGCAAGCGCAATAGAGAACTCGCCCCGGCCGATGGTGTTTGCCCAGATCTCAAGGCCCGGCTTGGCCGATCCATAGAGGTAATAGCCGGTCAGTACACCAGAAATTAATTTGCTCGCGATGGCAAGAATGCAGATGACCGCGATGACAAAAAAGTTCACGCCGCCGCCGGACAGGTTGATGGTGATCCCGAAAAAGACAAAGAAGATCACGAGAAACACATCCTTGAACGGCCGGGCGTGCTGCTCGAACGCGTCCGGGTCGGTGGTCGCAAACACGGCACCGAGGGCGATGACCATCATGGTGTCGGGAATTCCCAGCAGCAGGGCAAAACCGGCTGTCGCAAGCACGGCGACAAACGTGAACAGGACCGGCAGTTCATCCTCGCGGTCGAGGATCGAGACCAGGAATTCCTTGCCATAGTGGGCGAGCGCGTAGAGGAGGGCCAGCGCAAAGAGGATCTTTGCGGCAAAGAAGAGCAGGTTCTGGTTGCCAGCCGACAGGAGCGCAAGAACGACAATCATCGCGAGATCTTCAAAGACCATCAGCCAGATGATGGTCTCGGATTCCTTCATCATCAGTTTCCGGTTCTCGACAAGCGAGGTGACTGCCATCGCAGTGCTGGAGATGTAGAAGGCGGCAGCGACAATGAGTGCCTCGATAAACGAGAAGCCAAGCAGGTACGCGGCAAGAAAACCGATGATCATGTTGACGTTGAGATCGATTACCCCGCTTGCAAGAACGGCAGAACGGTTATCCGAAATCTTTTCGATCCTGAGGCCGAGGCCCACAAAAAAGAGTAAAAAAATCAGCCCCATTTCGGAAAAGAAACTACTGATCTGGTCGGAAGCGACAAGCCCGAGGCCGGCCTGGCCCATGACAACGCCGGCAATAATGTAGAACGGGATCGCCGGGAGGGACAGGTACTTGCTCACGAGCGCAAGCACGAGGCAGACAAAAAGTGCGAGTATAATGCCTTCCATCAATCCACCATGATTTCCCGTTCGAATAATTTCAGCTGGTCGGTTTCCCCTATTACCAGCACGGCATCGCCGGTCTCGAATACGAACGAGGGCGGGGGGTTGATAATATTTTTGTCATTTCTTGAAACGGCGATAACAGTCGTCCCGGTCTTTGCCCGGATTCCGAGGTCTTCGATCGTCTTTCCCGAAACCATCCGGGGGATGATGTACGTATGGATGGTGACCCGGAGATCGGCAAGTGCAGAAAATGCGATCTCCACGCTCTCCTGGTCGGCCTCGATGATGGCGCCGGTAAGAATGTTTCCCAGCCTCCGCGCTTCCACCGGTGTCATATCGGCGGCGCTTGGCGTGTGGCAGCCTTTCTGGAGGGTATACATCTGGATGGTACCGGTCTTGGTGAAAAAAATCGCGACCGTATCTCCCTTGTCAGTCTCGAATTCATACTTGGTACCCACGCCGGGAAGATTCAGGGATCGAAGCGCCATAACAGTGGTTAGAGAGACGCTCCTATAATATATTACGATTCCTGATGATTCCGGCTGTTTTTTACAAACGGTTTTTGTTGAGCGCGGACAAAATCCAAAAAGGGTTTTCGCGTGAGGAGGGTGAGAGGGCCCCGCTCATGCGTCTGACACAAAATTTCATTCAAGGGTTTTTCTTTTTTTTAGGACGGGAGGAGTGCCCGTGTCGCACCGGGGGGGTTTTGCCGGGGCACACACTTTTTCTTTTAAGGGTTTTTCATCCTCCCCATACCTACTGTTGAATAATCCGGTGTTTAAACCCCGGACCGGGCGGGGTGAAAGTGAACGCGGATCCACGGAACATCAGGTTATTAACGCGGGATAATATACAGACACATATATTTATCGCCCGGTCCCCCAAGTAGAAAACAGCCAGGTACCTCACGACATGCCAGATTCAGCCAGAGTATCACCGACAACGCTCACGGCACTCTGCGGTGCAGCAACGATATTCATAGCAATACTCGGACTCCTTGGGATCGCGCTTGGCAACACAGTAATCGCCGGGCTTGCACCGGGATACAAGACCGTCTCGTTTTTTGCGGCGCTCTGCTGGATCGTACTTGGTATAGTCCTTATTACACACGCGATCAGGCCATTAACCGGATACGTGCGCACCGGAGCAGCGGTCGTGTGTGCTGCCGTTGCGCTCGCAGGAGCCCTAGAACTCCCCTTAACCCTGCGGGGGACCCACTCATTTCCGGATATACTTGCGGTACAGGCCGGGGATCTGCTCCTCGCTCATTCCACAACACACGTGTCCACCCTGATCGCAGGCATTATCATACCGATTGCCATCGGGGTTCTGCTCATCCTCTATTCAACGGAATATCACGAGAGGTATACAAAAATACTGTCCGTGGTGGGGATTACCGGCCTCTGTGTATTTCTCGTCGGGCTGACCCTGATGATAAGTTATGCGTATGGGGCACCCGTCCTGTATAATACGGCAGTTACGCCAACTTCCTACATCTCCGCCCTTGCCGCATGTTTTATGGGGGCCGGCCTTGTCAGTGCCGCCGGTTCCGGGGCCCTGCCCCTCATGCTTTTTTCCGGCTCTTCAACCCGGGCCCGGCTGCTCCGCACGTTTGTCCCCCTCATCATCATCATCCTTTTTATCGAGGAACTGATCGGGGGACTTATCGAGAATATCTACCATGTCAGCAATTCCCTGACTCTTGCCATATCCCTGGTACTCTTCCTCATTGTAACCGTCTACGTGGTGGCACGAGCCTCACAGGGACTGGGTGATGCACTCGACAGCGCTGAAAACGAACTGGTGACAAAAAACGATGAACTCCATGCGGCGTACGAGAGCGTGACGTTATCCGAGGAGGAACTGCGCCAGCAGTACGACGAACTCGCGAAAAGCCAGGATGAACTGCGGGAGAGCACCAGGAGGCTTTTAGATGCCCAGGAGATGGCGCACCTGGGTTTCTGGACATGGGACATAAAAACGGGATGTGTCGAATGGGCAGACGAGGTTTTCAGGATTTTCGGACTCGATCCCGAATCGTTCACGCCACAGATCGATTCCATCCTCGCACTCTCACCATGGCCCGAGGAGCAGCAGCGCGGCAGGGAACTCATACAGAGAGCGACAGAATCCCATTCGCGGAGCACGTACGAACAGCGGTTCCTCCGGCCGGACAAAAGTATCGGGTACTACCACTCAACCTTCGAAGGCCGGTACGACCACGCCGGCAAACTCGTCTCCATTGTAGGGACGGTACTCGATATTACCGGGCGCAAGAAAGCAGAGATTGCGCTCCGTCTGGCCAACCAAAAACTCCAGCTCATGAACATCGTGGCGTGGCACGATATCCAGAACAAAGTTACCAGTTTGCGGGGCTATATCGAGCTTAGCCGCGACATGGTGGCAGATGAGACGGTAAAAAAGATGCTTAAAACTGAGGAGGATATCCTCATGGTCATCCACCAGCAGCTTGAATATACCCGCGAGTACCAGCAGATCGGGGCAAAACCCAGCGAGTGGGTGGATATCAGTTCCATGCTCGCGATGGCGCTCGCCATGAAAAGCATCCGGTCTGTCCGCGTTCTCACGGAGGTGGCAGGACTTTTCATCTACGGCGATCCTATTCTCGAAAAAGTCTTTTCCCACCTTATCGAAAACACCCTTGTCCATGCAAAGACCGCAACGGAAATCCGGATCCATTACCGGGAAACTACAGAAGGGCTTGTGCTTATGTACGAAGACAACGGGCTGGGAATCCCGGTTGCAGAAAAAAAGAATTTCTTTGTCCGCACCTTTGCATCAAAGCATTTCGGCCTTTTTTTCATCCACGATATTCTCGAACTCTCCGGTATCACCCTGGTCGAGAACGGGGAGCCGGGCAAAGGAGCCCGGTTTGAAATGACCATCCCGCACGGGATGTACCGCCTTCCGCCGCCACCGGGTCGCGATGCATAAAACAGCACCTTTTTTCCCTATCCATGATGATAAATAATGATAGATTGTTTTTACCGTGAGACTGTTCCCCCCAAAAAAAGGGGATTTCCAGGAGTTGGAGATCATCGCTGAAATTCCAAAAGAAGAGTACATAAAAAAGTGTACGTCTGCATGTGCAGGATGCAGTTCGTCCCTCTCGCTGCGCTACGTGTTAAAAGCTGCCGGGCCAGATACCGTGCTCGTCGTTCCTGCGTGCTGTACGAGTGTCATCCAGGGGATCTACCCCAACACCGCGATGAACGTGCCGGTCTACAATGTTGCGTTTGCCGCCGCTGCCGCATGTGCATCCGGAATGACCGAAGCATTCCAGTCGATGGGGAAAAAGACCCACGTGATCGTGTACGCCGGGGACGGGGGAACGCTCGATATCGGCATCCAGTCGATGTCGGGCGCCTTTGAACGGGGCACCGATTTCCTGTATATCTGCTACGACAACGAGGCATACGGGAACACCGGCATGCAGCGCTCGGGCGCGACGCCCCTAGGTGCAAAGACCACCACTACGCCGACTGGAAAAACCGTGGAGAAGAAAGATATCGACGCGATCGCGGTCGCCCACCACCTTGAATACATGGCAACCGCGTGCAGCGCGTACCCGCAGGATATCTATAAGAAGGTCGCAAAGGCGCTGACGTTTCGGGGCCCGACCTTCATCCATATCCTCGCACCCTGCCCGCCCGGCTGGCGGTACCCTACCGAGAAGACAATCGAGATGGGTAAACTTGCAGTCAAGTCCGGCATGTGGGTACTCTACGAGCGCGAACACGGGAAACTGACGATAAACGCACCGTCAAAAGCCGCGATGAGAAAACCGCTGCCGCTCGAAGATTATCTCGCCATGCAGGGGCGTTTCAAGGGCATTGATGCAAAGTCGCTTGAGACCCTCAAGCAGCACCTTGCCGAAAACCTCAAAAAACTTGCCGCAGAGGAGGCGCTGCCATGAAGGAGATCTCAACGGGAAATAAGGCAATCGCCAAAGCCGTCAAACAGGCGCTGCCCGGGGTTGTCGCTGCATACCCGATCACCCCCCAGACTGAGATCGTCGAGACGATCGCCGACTACGTCACGAGCGGCCAGCTGAAGAGCCGGTATAT
>JBAZHU010000106.1:0-5641 GCA_041652215.1 Methanoregula sp.
CGGTCTTGGCGCAGCAAACCCGACGGATGGCATCCGTGTTGCGCGGGAAAACGGGTGGTACCTCATCCGGGCGAGCGGCACCGAACCAAAGATCCGGATTACCGCAGAAGGCACAACACCGGCACAAGCAAAAGAGATGTTACGGCAGGCAAAAGATCTCCTCAAACAGGGGAAAACGCCTTAACTATTGCAGGAAGAGGTGTACTTATGGAATGCGTTGTGCTGGCAGCCGGTGAAGGAAAACGCATGCGTCCCCTCACGGCACGGCGCCCGAAAGTGATGCTCCCGGTGGCAAACCGCCCAATGGTAGAGCACCTCGTGCTTGCGGCCCGGGATGCCGGCATAACGGAATTTGTATTTGTTGTCGGGTACGGGGAACGCGAAGTCCGGGGTCACTTTGGTGACGGATCACGCTTCGGAATCCACATCTCGTATGCCCCGCAACGCCAGCAGATGGGCACTGCCGACGCTCTTTTGTCCGCACAGGATCTTGTCACCGGGCCGTTCCTTGCCCTGAACGGGGACATGATCCTCACGAGTGCCGATATCTCCTGCATGATCCGGACGCCGGCTCCCTGCATCAGCACGAGCACGACCGATCATCCCGGGGATTTTGGGGTTGTCCTTGTGGAGAACGGTCAGGTCACCGCTCTTGAAGAGAAGTCAAAACAGCCCAAATCCAATATCATAAACGCCGGGGCATACCTGTTTACCCCGGAGATTTTTGACCTGCTGGCCCGGGTCGGGCTCTCATCACGGGGCGAGCTCGAACTGACCGACGCTCTTAATATCCTGATAGCCGAACACCGGCTCCGGGCGGTCCCCCTCTCGACATGGATGGATGTCGGATACCCCTGGGATTTACTCGATGCAAACGCGGCACTTCTCACGGCACTCTCTTCAGATAATCAGGGAACCATAGAGAAGGACGTTCACCTTTCAGGCCCCGTGGTTATCGGAAAAGACACGGTAGTGAAATCGGGGACTTATATCGAAGGCCCCTGTATCATCGGAAACAACTGCCGGATCGGCCCCCACGCGTACATCCGGGGCGCAACGAGCATTGGCGATGACTGTCACATAGGACATTGCACGGAACTTAAAAATTCCATCATAATGGCGGGGACGAAAATTCCCCACTTTAACTATGTCGGCGATTCGGTGATCGGGAGCGGATGCAACTTCGGTGCCGGGACAAAGATTGCAAACCTCCGGCACGATCATGCCCCGGTCAGGGTCGGTGGAAAGGATACCCGGCATACCAAGTTTGGCGCCGTTATCGGGGATAACGTAAGGTTTGGGATCAACTGTTCGGTCAACGTCGGTTCGGTGATCGGCAGTAATGCGGCTTTCGCGCCGGGTTCATACATCAAAGGAAATTTTGGGGAGAATTCAGGTATCCGGTAAGGAGAGAGATCATGCAGGCAGTCATTCTGGCAGCAGGAGAGGGAAAACGGGTCCGGCCGCTCACGTGGAGCAGGCCAAAAGCGATGATCCCGGTGGCAAACCGTCCCATCATCGCGTATACGATCGATGCACTCGTAAAAAACGGCATCCGCGATATTATTGTCGTTGTCGGGTACCGTAAGGAACAGGTGACCCGGTACTTAAACCAGCTCGACCTGCCCATTACGGTCGTTGCGCAGGAAAAACAGTTAGGCACTGCCCATGCACTCCAGCAGGCAGAATCCCGGATCGCGGGGGATTTCCTGCTCCTGCCCGGAGACAATTACATCGATGCGCAGTCAGTGGCAAAGATCAGGGACGTTAAAAACGCTGTTCTCGTAAAAGAACACCCCAGCCCCTCCAATTTCGGTGTGGTTACCATCCGGGACGGCCGGGTTGACAGTATCGTGGAAAAACCGGACCATGCACCCAGTTTCCTTGTCAGTACCGGGATATATTCGTTAAACAAAGATTTTTTCCGGTACGTCCGGGGCAATGATATCACGGATGCCATTTCCGGCATGATAGAAGCCGGAGCGAGCATCCAGGCGGTCACTGCTGATGACTGGCAGGACGCGATCTATCCGTGGGATCTGCTCGTGATGAACCAGCGCCTCCTCAAACATCTCCCTGCGGCACGGGAAGGCACAGCCAGCAGTCATGCCACGATCAACGGGCCGGTCCACATAGGGAAAGGCACGACGATCGGCCCGAATACGGTGATCACCGGCCCGGTCACCATCGGTAATGACTGCACGATCGGGCCGAACAGTTGCATTCTGCCGAACACAAGTATCGGGTCCCGGGTCACCATCGAACCACTGAGCCTGATAGGAAACGCGATCGTTATGGATGACACGACCGTCTCCTCGCATTCCCGCATTGTTGACTCCGTCATAGGAGAACGCTGCACGCTTGCTAATCATACCTCAACAGATACAGCGTGCGGGATTCTGGAGATCGAAGGGTCACCGACCCGTTCGGGGTTTGGGGCCATTCTCGGGGACAATGTAAAAAGTGGCACATTTGCCCGGTTCAAAAACTGCATCATCGGGAATAATGTCAATCTTGAGGGCGGCCGGGAAGTTTGCTCACGGATTATCCCGGACAGTTCCCTGGTGATATGACGTGTGCGGGATTGTCGGTTACATTGGCAGGCGGCAGGCGGCACCCCTGATCCTCGAAGGCTTAAAAAAACTCGAGTACCGCGGGTATGATTCGTTCGGGATTGCAACGCTCCAGAGCCACATTGAGATCGACAAGCACAAAGGACGGATCTCCGAATACTCCGGAGCGATCCGGTTACACGGCACCATCGGCATAGGTCACACCCGGTGGGCAACCCATGGGATTCCAAATGACGTAAATGCTCACCCACACACGGACTGCAACAACCGGATCGCCCTTGTCCATAACGGGATCATAGAAAATTTTACGGAATTAAAAAAAGCGCTGGTTGCAAGGGGACACATCTTCCGGTCAGATACAGATACGGAGGTCGTGGTTCATCTTATCGAAGAGGAGTATGCGAAAACACCGGATCTGCTGTCCGCAGTCCGGGGCACACTTCCCCACCTTACAGGTTCGTACGCCCTGTTGGTTATTGCGGACGGTGCAGACTGCCTGATAGCGGCACGGAATGGCAGTCCGCTGGTGCTGGGGATTGGCGACAATGAATATTTTGCCGCCTCGGACATGACGCCGGTGTTAGAGCACACGGAACGTGCGATATTTCTCGAAGACGGGGACATCGCCTGCCTGACCAGAAATGAAGTGGAAATATCCCGAAATGGACAACCGGTAAACCGTCCGGTAGAACTCATTGACTGGTCGCCGGAAGAGGTCAAGAAAGGCGGGTTTGACCATTACATGCTCAAGGAGATCTACGAACAGCCGCAGGCATTCTTCAACACAATACGGGCAATTGATAAAAAAGTCCTCCCGGAATTTGTCTGCCAGTCGCCCTCAGTAAGCATCGTTGCCTGCGGTTCATCGTACCATGCCGGACTTATCTTCAAATACCTGCTCGAAGAGTCCTGCGGGATACCGGCACGCGTGGATTTTGGCTCGGAGTTCAGGTATTTCCCACCACCCGTTGACGGGCCCGTAATCGGGATCACCCAGTCAGGAGAGACCGCGGATACGCTGACCGCACTCAGGCAGGCCCGGATACGTAACTGCCGTACTCTCGCGATAACAAATGTGCTCGGCAGTTCCGCGAGCAGGGTTGCCGATGCCACGCTCTTTATGCGTGCAGGGCCAGAGATCAGTGTCGCCGCCACCAAATCGTTTATCGCCCAACTGGCCGTCCTCATGCAGATCATTGATGCCCGATCTGATGGCAGGTACGAGGAGATTCTCGAGCACGCACACCAGGCAATCGAAGAAGTACTCCTGATGGATTTTTCACCTGCTGTCGGGCAGTGCAAAGATGCAGAAAGTATTTTTTACATCGGACGAGGCTCGTTTTATCCCGTTGCACTGGAAGGCGCCCTCAAGATGAAAGAGATCTCCTATATCCATGCAGAGGGATACGCAGCAGGAGAGTTAAAACACGGGCCCTTTGCCCTCCTCTCGCCGGAAACACCGGTCATCGCCATCTGTATGCCCGGGGAAACTTACGGTGTGATGGTCTCCAATATCAAGGAGATAAAGGCCCGGGGAGCACCGGTCGTCGCCCTCGGGTGCGAAGGAGACCAGGAACTGCCAGATATTGTCGACAATTTCATTTCCCTGCCAAAGACACACCCCTTTGTCCAGGTACTCACATGCCTCGTGGTGCTCCAGGTTATTGCCTACCGGACCGCGGTAGCGCTGGAAAAGGACATTGACAAGCCAAGAAACCTTGCAAAGAGTGTAACGGTGGAGTGATACCGTATCGATTTTCCAGTACAACAAGGGGAAATGCTGCAGTTCCCCGGTCAGTTACCCTCATCTCCTGGTGAGGAGAACCTCCGGATCGGGACTGTTTTTTTCAGGGATACTTTCTAAAAGTCCAATGTTGGTGCCGGGGAAAAACTTCTCCTTAATTTGCGGGGCCGGGCCAACGCATTAAACGATAACAGCAGACGGGATACCGGGGGTAATACCTTCGAGATAACGTATAAATTCCTGCCGGAAAAACACTAGTAGAATGTTTCTCATAATGGGGATTGCACTTTTTATCATCGCACTCATTCCCTATATCATTTATTTATTCGGCATCTCGTTTGGCAAAAAACCCGCTGAAACCGGGTTTCCCAGGGAATACCCCAAAATCAGTATGATAATTTCAGCTTATAATGAAGAACGGGTCATCGGGGATCGGATTACAAATCTGATGCAGTGCCACCTTCCACGGGATTCCTACGAACTCATTTTCATCGATGACTGTTCAAGCGATAACACACTATCCCGTGCAAAAACATGCCTCGAAAAATCCGGCATAGAGTTCAGGATCATTGCAAATAACGAGCGAATGGGGACAAACCGATCGTATAACCATGCGATGAAACTTGCGCGTAACCCCATCATTATTACGACGGATGCCGATGTTTTTTTTGAACCTGATGCGGTTAATTACCTTGTGGGAAGACTTGTCAGTGATCCAAAAAATGCCGCAGTAACCGGTGAGCTTCTCCCCAGATCGAATCAGAACAATACCACAAAACTTGAAGGAACTTACCGATCGTATTATGGCCGCATGTGTGACTGGGAAAGTTCAGTAGATTCAACCTATAATTTTAATGGTGCTCTTGTGGCCTTCCGCACGGATCTGATCCGGAGAATCGATGATAAACGGGGGGCTGATGATGCCAACACCGCATTCGAAGCGATACGGAAAGGGTATCGGGCCGTGTATGAAAGGCGGGCTGTCGTTTTTGAAGATGTACCCCAGAGTTTCAAGGTTCAGTACCGTCAGAAAATCCGGCGGGCCAAGCAGTTGATCGAAGCGACACTGGCAAATCTGGACCTTCTGGGCATGAGCCGGCCGTTTTCCCGGTTTTTCTACCCCTTGCGCCTTTTCATGTATCTCTGCACGCCGATTCTCGTCTTCATCTCACTCTTTCTGATAAGTATCGGGCTATTTTATGCAAGTCCGGTTATCCTGCTCGTGCTGCTCGGACTTATACTGGGAGTCGGGGTTGTATGGCCGCAAAACCTGTTCAATGCATTTTTAGTGAACCAGTTCTATCTTATGGCAGGACTGCTGAAT